>CAYTKX010000041.1:0-7162 GCA_964438495.1 uncultured Staphylococcaceae bacterium | reverse complement strand
GTCACTCGTTAACGCTAAAAATGATGTGCCCCACGCTAAGGCGTCTGCTTCTGGATCTTCAACCACTGGCACATACGTAACAATTGTGACGTGACTTATATAAATAGAACTAGCGGTAGCTTCCACAATAAGTTGGACATGACCTGAAGTTGGCGATTCTAAATTAAATTCGCGTTCAATGATTGCCGCTCCTGGTTTATTAACACTAATGACTTCATCAATTTGTGTACCTGCTCCTTTCGGCGCTGTTTTAGTATCAACAAGCCGCGCACTATATGTGCCCGCACCATTTGAACTTGATGAAGTACCAACTATTACTTTTACAATATTTTCAAAATATGGACTATTACCAACCGCTTCATTGTTTCCGGTTATTTGCATTCCTCGGGTGCCATCAAAGCCCCATGCATTCGTAATACTTTGCCAGTTATTAGGCATCGCGGTCCATTCTTTACTATTAAACTTATATTTCGTAGCCTCGCCAATTATTTCGGGTGCTTTTCTAACACTTACTTCCGCACTTGCCGTTTTATTGCCGTCTTCAGTTGTTACGGTGATAGTTGCACTACCGACAGCAAGAGCTTTAACATTACCATTATCTACCGTTGCAACACTCGCGTCACTTGTCGACCATGTAACATTTTTATTTGTGGCCGTGCTCGGTTGCACAGTCGCCACTAAGTTTGATGTTTCTCCTTCTTGAAGCACTAATGTGGTTTTATTTAAGGTTACTCCAGTTACGGCAATTGGTTCACTTATGACACTAATGGTTGCCGTAGCAAACTTTGTATTATCAGCAGCAGAACGAACGGTAATTGTTGTTTCGCCAACACTTAATGCACTAACGTTCCCAGTATTAGAAACAGTGGCGACACTTGGGTTCGAACTTTGCCACGTTAAAGTTTGATTTGTGGCGTTTGTCGGTAATACTTTGCCTACTAATTGTAATGACTTATTAGCACCTAAAAGATTAATAGTGCCGCTAGTTGGGGTCACACTTACACTTTCAACATCGACTTCGGCTTGACCGGCACATAAACTTCGAGTTTCCGCGTTTGTTTCACTCCAAATCCGACAAGCGTATTCTGGGTGATCAATAAATGGATTACGGTTTTTCTGTAATGTATGAATAACATTATTACGATATATTTCGCGGTTACTTACGGGGTTTTCAAGGTGCCAACGAAGCATTACAGCGACACTTTTAAAGTTTCCAGTTACCGAATATCCGTAACGGGTATTTATATACATGGTAGCGCGTGCCACTTCTCCTTTAGCGGCATCGTTTGGCATAAATTCAGTGCTATTTGTGTAGTTATCAGTAATATTGCCATAGCCATCCGTTACACGGGTACTTGAACTTTTATTAAGTTCATTAAAGATTTTATTATCACGCACTCCATTTGTTCTAACATCATCAGCGAAAATATGGTGGTTATCACTTTTCGCTGTAGCGCCAATTTTTGATTGTGGATATGTGTGTTCACGGTTCCAGCCGGTACTGCCACTTACGTGGGCATTCTTTTTTACGACTTGACGTGAATAAATAAGTAAGACGCTGTCGCTTACGCCTTCTGCTTCGTCGGCGGCTTCAAAACGCGACCAGTCATAGTCTTCATTTGTGCCGACACTTATAATACTTTTAAGTTTATTGGTGAGAGCAGCGCCGGTCTCACTACCGACACTAGCATAATAATTGCCTTCGGTGCTCGTTTGCGGGCCACTCCAGGCACTTGTAGCGACGTATTGACGCTCCTCACTTTTTTGCATTGCAAAAGGATTAATTAGAAGAGCGAATAAAACGCCAAAGAATAAATGTTTAATTTTAGACATAGCAATAACCTCGTAAGGTGAATTATAGAACTTATATAAAATATTTAAGCATAAACGATTATTAATTAATATTATTTAGTGATACATAAAAAGGCACAACATTATATATTGCTGTGCCTTCACTAAATTATTATCTTAAAGTCTACTTTTTAATCTTTTTCTTTAAGAAAAGGAAGAATACTCTAATTTCATGTAAGACGAGTGGGGTCGTACTAAGTAAGGCTAAATACACCCATTCCATAAAGTCAAGTTCGCTTGTGCCAAAGGCAGTTGTTAAAAATGGTAATTCAGTAACGGCAACTTGTAAGATAAAGCCTAAGACAAAAGCCACCCATAAGAACCATTTTTGTTTATTAAATTGACGGAAGAATGTTTTATTAATATTTGACATGCCAAACATATGGAATAGTTGACTAACGCCAAGGGTAGTAAAAGCATAAGTCATTGCTCTTATTTTAAGGGTTTCATCGGCAAAGACATTATTAATTTCTGCGATTGTTCGCGCTCCATGGCCAATAACTGGGATATAAAGGAACGCAAGCGTCGTAATTAAAGCAATCACGGAACCGTAGAAGATTGTTAAAGTGTAACCACCTTTAGCAAATAACGACTCCTTCTTCGCCCGCGGTTTTTCTTTCATAATGTCAGGATCTTTACTATCAGCGCCTAAGGCAAGGGCGGGAATACCATCCGTAATTAAGTTAACCCATAAAATATGTAAGGCAGTTAATGGGAAAGGATAGCCCACAAGGACGGCCACTAGCATCGTAATTACTTCGCCAAAGTTACTAGAAAGTAAGAACCATACTGTTTTTTGAATATTTGCATAAATGCCGCGTCCTTCACGTACCGCTTTTTCAATACTGGCAAAGTTATCATCGGTTAAGACCATATCAGCGGCCCCTTTAGCAACGTCAGTGCCGGTTATGCCCATTGCAATACCAATATCGGCTGCTTTTAAGCTTGGTGCATCATTAACACCGTCTCCGGTCATTGCCACAATTTCGCCATTAGCTTGTAAAGCATTAACAATTTGGACTTTGTTTTCAGGCGAAACACGGGCAAAGACCCGTTTTGTTTTTAAGGCTTCTTGAATTTCTTCATCACTTAAAGTATCAAGTTCGGCCCCCGTCATAACATTTTGTTGTTCACTCGTAATACCAAGTTCACCCGCAATCGCAAATGCCGTATCCGCGTGGTCACCGGTAATCATGATGGTTGTAATACCAGCTTCCTTTAAATTACTAACGGCAGGAATTGCTTCTGGGCGCGGTGGATCCACCATCCCGACTAAACCAATAAAGATTAAATTATCTTCACTAATGACTTCACCTTCGACAACCTTTTTAGCAAGCGCTAAGACACGTAATGCACGGTGTGCCATATTAGCGGCAACCTTATTAATGTTTTCTTTATCTTTAGCAGTAATTGAACGTACTTTACCATCAATTTCAATATGGGTGGCAAATTTTAAAATATTATCCATTGCCCCTTTAGTATATTGAACAAATTTATCATCAACTTTATGTAAGGTTGACATCATTTTGCGCACGCTATCAAATGGTAATTCTTGCACGCGTGGTGTTTTATTTTCTAAGACATCTTTATGATGACCAATGTGATTGGCAAAGTTAACAAGCGCAATTTCTGTTGGGTCACCATATACACCGTGATCAACCGTTGCGTCACTACAAAGTGAGAGTCCATCGGCTAAAATAGCAACGTTTTGCTCATTAAAGTCTACATTTTCGTATTGTTTTTCATTAACATAGGCACTAACGACCGTCATTACGTTTTGCGTTAATGTTCCCGTTTTATCACTACAAATGACACTGACGGCTCCTAATGTTTCAACACTTGGTAAGCGTCGAGTAATCGTGTTTACCTTCACCATGCGTTGTACGCCAAGAGCGAGCGTGATAGTAACAACAGCTGGTAAACCTTCTGGAACAGCGGCCACCGCTAATGAAATTGATAATAAGAACATATTTTTAATATTGTCAAAACTTGAATCTTTAATTAAAGCAATAACAAATAATAAGGAGACTAAAACGAGGGTAATAATTCCTAATAGTTTTGAAAGGTCAGCCAGTCTTTTTTGGAGCGGTGTTTCTTCTTGTTTAGTGCTTGAAAGCATCTTTGCAATTTGGCCGATTTCGGTATGTAAACCTGTACCAATGACAACCCCTTCACCCCGGCCGTAAACGACTGGAGTAGACATATAAACAATGTTTTTACGGTCACCAATTGGCATACTTTTTTCATAGACTAAATTTGCGTCTTTTTCGACCGGAACACTTTCTCCAGTTAAACTTGCTTCACTTACTTTTAAGTTAACGCTAGTAATTAAGCGTAAGTCAGCTGGTATTGTGCGTCCGTCTTCTAAGATAACGATGTCGCCTGGCACTAATTCACTTGCTTTTATTTCATGGAGTTCACCATTGCGCCGTACGATAGTAGTCGGGGCACTTAATTTTTCTAGTGCTTCTAACGCTTTATCAGCTTTAAGTTCTTGAATTGTCCCAATAACACCATTAATAATAACAATTGTTAAAATCAAAATCGGTTCAAAAAAGCCGCCTTCTTTTTCAATAATGGCGAGAATAAAAGAAATAACGGAAGCGATTAATAAAATGTAAATCATCGCATTATTCATTTGGCTTAAAAAGGCACTTAAAACCGTTTTCTTTTTTGCTTTTGGTAATTCGTTTAGACCGTGGATTGCTTGTCTTTTCTTGACTTCTTCATGCGTTAAACCACTGTCTTTGTCGACTTGAAGTTCTAATAATACTTCTTTAATGTTTTTTTGTTCCATAATTCCTCCTTTAGTGAAACATAAAAGTTTACTCACTAAAGATCTCGTTCCAATTTGTATTTTGGCTTATCAACCAGGGCGAACCGTGTTGTTGGCGATAAGACGTACTACTCCTCTTTAGGATTCATAAATTATTTTACTATATTTAAAGTGTTTTCTAAAGGAAAAGTACACAATTCATGCGTGAATTGTTATGGCTACTACTAATTTAGTAATTAAACGCGGAAAAATAAATGGGAAATATAGAAAATTAACCAAATCTTATTGTTGTAGTATAAACAAAATTTTGATCCTTTCTTAGATTGCTAAATAAATTTTAGAAAGTAAAATAGTTGTGCATTGTTTCACATGTTGTTCGTGATAAAAAATGCCGCACCTACTATATTCATAAATCGACCTTGGTCTAAAAACGTTAATGTTTTAAGATAAAATAATACCCTTTTGCAGTGTAAAGTTTGCAAAATCAATGTTTTTTATTAAACGAAGTGATATTTACAAGCTTAATTCCTGCTCTAAAACACATCAATAATGGGCTGGTATAAAAAAAGTTATCTTCGCTTTTCGTAAGATAACTTTGTTTGTAAAATGTTTAAGAAACAATTATGTTTCACAAGAGAGAAAAATATTATTCTTGCTTTTCTTCTATCTCGATAGGTTTAACATAGCATACACGACGTTTGTGATTAAAGTAATTAAACTTCTTCCACAGGTCTTGAACTGGTTTATTATAATCGAGCTGCGGACCAGTTTCAGCGTATTCGATACCATCTTCAATCGCACTTTTTATTGATTCGTGCATTACGATATTGACAATCCCACTATTGCGTAATTCTGGTTCAACCGCGACTAAAAGTAAGTCTAATTGTTTTGATTTCTTAAGCGCTCTTAAAAAGTAAATGAAACCAAATGGGAATAATTTTCCTTTAATCTTTTTAAGGGCAAAGACTGGTGATGGGATTGATAATCCAAAAGACACTAATTTATCATTTTCATCAACAACTAACACTAAATATTTAAGGTTAATGAGGGGAATGTATTGTTTCGCTAATAAGTCCATTAATTCTTCACTCATCGGCACATAACCATATAAATGATCATAAGCCCGGTTTGTAAGGCTAAGCACTTCACGGACAATCGGAAACATATTGCGTTTTGATTTTAATCTTTTTACCCGAACATTATATTTTTTCTGCACCATCTCGCTTATTCTTTCAAAGCGGGGGTCCACTTCTTTTGGAATAATAATCCGGTGTTCAACCCAAACCGCGTCTTCAATAAAGCCTAATTTTGTTAAATGCTCCATGTAATAAGGGAAATGATAAAAGGTTGCAAACATGTTTGTGTATTCAAAACCTTCAACAAGGAGCCCCTCTTTATCTTGATCACTATAGCCTAAGGGACCAACGATTTCCGTCATACCGCGGGAATAACCCCATTCTTCAACCGCTTTAATAAGTGCTTTTGTTACTTCAATATCATCAATCATATCAATCCGATTAAAGCGAACTCTTTTTTGTTCATACTTTTTATTAGCGAAGTGACTGATGATTCCGGCGATACGACCAACGATTTTCTTCCCATCATATGCAAGGAATAACTTAAAATCACACCACGCAGATGCTGGGTTTTTTGATGGCGTTAAATTTGCAATTTCATCTTCAAAAATATAAGGAGTAAACTGCTTAACGCCCTTATATAACTTTACGGGAAAGTCAATGAATTGTCGTAACTTCCGTCCGCCATAAACTGGTACTATTTTTATCATTACAAATTGGTCCTAACTATAGTATTAAAAGTATTTTACCATATTAAAACGCCATTTAAATAAATTAACATGAATATGCGTTCAAGTATATAAGCACTAAATAATAAATTAAAGAAAGAAAAAAGTCAGAACTTAATCTGACTATGCTCTTTAAATGGTGGATGCTGAGGGAATCGAACCCCCGACCTTCTGTACGTCAAACAGATGCTCTCCCAGCTGAGCTAAACATCCAGCACGAGTAATTTTAAAAGATGAAGGGGTAATTGTCAACTCTTTTGGTTAAAAAGGACAAAGAAAAAACCCCAAGAGAGTTTTTTTCTTTGGGGTTTAGTAGTAATTGACTTATTTGCCTAAGAAGGCACTTAACATCCAGATGTGTTTGTCAAATGAGCTAACTGCACCAATTAAAAGATCAACGGTAATTTCGTCGCCTTCTTCTTGGCCTAAGTGAATTAGTTCATAAAACTCTTTTTGGAGTAATTTATAGTCGTTTAAGGTTAATTCGACCATTTGCTCCATTGTTTCGCCACCTTTAGCTTCTTTAATTGAGGCAAGGGCTAAGTTTTCCTTTAAGGTTGAAACTGGTTTGCCACCAATCATAAGTAATCTTTCAGCAATTTCGTCATAGAGTTCATTGACTTCATCATAGAATTCTTCAAATTTTTCATGAAGTTTGTAAAATGTGTGCCCCTTGATGAACCAGTGATGGTGGTGCAACTTTACAAAAAAGACAGATAAGTTTGCGACTT
>CAYTKX010000040.1:0-7633 GCA_964438495.1 uncultured Staphylococcaceae bacterium | reverse complement strand
TCCGCAATATAAACTGTTAATTCGCGATCACGACTAATACTAGTAACATTAGCGTTTTTTAATATATCGATATCATTTTTCGCTAGTTCTTGTTCTAAAAAGTAGGCATATTCAGGTCCGGTAAGCGTCTTTTTAAATAGATGGACGCCAAAGCCGTCATGAATACATTGATTTAAAATCCCGCCAAGATTAATATCTTTTTCAATAATAAGGATTTTTGAGGTACCAGCTTTTTTCGCGCTTAAAGCGGCACCAATGCCTGCGCTACCGCCGCCAATAACTATAAGATCATACTTTTTCATGTTCTTTTACCACATAACTTTCTTTTTCGTCATAGGCAATTTCCGAAACCGGAACCCCATAATATTCGGCCATGATTTCAATAACTTTAGGGGTACAAAAGCCGCCTTGACATAAACCAAAACCAGCTCTTAATCGTTTTTTAATCGCTTTAACACTGCGCACCGGAATGGGGCGATTTAATAAATCAATAATTTCAGCTTTTGTTATTTCTTCACAGTTACAGACGAGCGTTGCGTAATCTTTATTTGTTTTAATGAGTTCTTTTAACGCTTTACCTTTGAGCTTATTAGCGCGAATGCGTGGTCTAATATGCGGCTTAAAAGCTTTTTTCGGTTGTAGTTTCATTACGCTACCCACTAAATCGTAGGTTACGTATAGGGCAATCGCTGGAGCACTTGCTAAACCAGGACTTTCAATACCAGCGACATTAATTAAACCTTTAACATGAGGATCATGCTCAATGACAAAATCACCAGTGGATGGTGTTGCTCTTAAACCACTGAAAGTGCGGATTGTCTTATGAAAGGGAATATTTTTTAATAAGCGATTAGCGCTATCTTTAATTCTTTGTAGTGATTCATAATCAGTGCCGACATCTTCTTTGGACATCATTTCATCGCTCGTTGGTCCAATTAAAAAGTTACCAGCAGTTGTTGGAACCGCTAAAATTCCTTTACTATGGGCAGTTGGCACTGGGAAAACAACACTATTTACAAGGGGTGAAGCTAATTTATCAATGACAAAATAACTACCTTTCCTTGGCGTAATCTTAAAGTCAGCTTTACTTACTAAATTAATAATGTTATCTGCGTAAACACCAGCAGCATTAATAATAAGTTTTGTTTTATATTCTTTGTTCACTGTCTTAACAATAAAATGGTCTTCTTCTTTACTGATCGCAACCACTTTAGCGTTTAACTGTAATGACACACCGTTATCAAGGGCATTTTCAATCGCATTTGCCGTTAATTCAAACGGATTAACAATACCCGCAGTGGGAGCAAAAAGCGCCCCTTCAATATGATCTTGCAGATTGGGCTCTAAGCGCATAACTTCACTTTTCGTTAATATTTTTACTTCAACGCCATTAGCAAGCGCTCGCTTTTTTAAATCTTCTAAAAGCGGTAATTCTTCCTTACTTTGTGCAACCGTTAATGAACCGATGCGTTTAAACTCCACATCAAGATCAGCGCATAACTTTTTAAACATCGGCACCGACTTAACATTAAAAGTCGCTTTCTTTGATCCCGGTTTAGGATCATAGCCGCTATGGACAATGGCACTATTTGCCGCAGTTGTCCCATTAGCGACATCATTATCTTTTTCCAAAATTAAAACATCGAGTTCGTACTTGGCTAATTCCCGAGCGATAAGCCCGCCAATTACCCCTGCACCGATGATAATAATATCGTGCATAAAACCTTCCTTTGCTACAAATTATATTTGCTTTGTTTATGTACCTTTATGATACATGAAATGCAGCAAAAAAGGTTGCGATTTTATAAAAAAACCACTCCGAAGAGTGGTTCTTGTTAAGTTTTATATATTAATCTATTTACGACGTGGGCCGTTTGATTTACGTTCAACATAGCCTTCAGGCTTTTCTTTGAACACTTTAACACTCGCTTTAACTTTGCCTTTTTCGTCAACACCGACGACTTTAACGCGTAGTTTTTGACCAACTTTGTAAAGTTTACTGGCGTCTTCAACGTAAGCCCAATCTAAATCACTAACGTGGACTAAGGCGTCAACATTACCGAAGAGATTAACGAAGACTCCATAATTTTCAACGCGAACGATTTCACCTTCATAAACTTCGCCAACTTTAGCTTCTTTGACAATGTCTTCAATGATGCTAATAACGCGATTAATTGTTTCACGGTCCATGTGATAGACTACGACTAAACCAGTGTCGTCAATATCGATTTTGGCGTTGTCGTTTTCTTCAATAATTTTATTGATGACTTTACCACCAGTGCCGATAACTTCACGAATTTTATCAACTGGAACATATGTTTTCGCCATTTTTGGGGCGTATTTAGAGACGTCTTCCCGTGGGCTAGCAATCGCACTCATTTGGTTAGCGCGAATTTCTTCACGGGCTTTTTTCGCTTGGGCTAAGCTTTCGGCTAAAACTTCTTTGCTAATGCCTTTAACTTTAATGTCCATTTGTAAGGCGGTAATACCTTTACTTGTACCAGCAACTTTAAAGTCCATATCACCGAAGTGATCTTCTAAACCTTGAATGTCGGTAAGAATTGTATATGGGTGGTTACCGTCTAATGGTCCACTTGTAATTAAGCCCATAGCTATACCGGTGACCATATCTTTAATTGGCACACCTGCCGCCATAAGCGCCATACTGGAAGCACAAATACTTGCTTGTGAACTAGAACCATTACTTTCTAAAACTTCACTGACAACGCGAATAGTGTATGGGAATTCTTCTTCACTTGGAATAACGGCAACAAGCGCTCTTTCGCCAAGCGCACCGTGACCAATTTCCCGACGGGCGGGGCTACCAAGTCTTTTAATTTCACCAACACTATATGGTGGGAAATTATAATGGTGCATAAAGCGTCTTGATTCTTCGTCTGTTAAGTTATCAATAATTTGTTCATCACTTTTTGGGCCAAGGGTAACGACCGATAAGACTTGGGTTTGACCGCGGGTAAATAATGCACTACCGTGGGTGCGTGGTAATAAATCAACAATTGAAGAAAGTGGACGAATTTCATCGACTTTACGACCATCAGGACGTACTTTTTCAAAGGTTATAAGGCGACGAATTTCATCACTTACCATTACTTCGTGTAATGCTTTAACATCATTGACGGTCCGTCTTTTTATATCTTCACTATCGTATTCTAAGCTACTATAATGTTCGACCATTTCAGCTTTGACAGCTTCGATAGCTTCAGCGCGTTCTAATTTATCAAAAACACTGACCGCAGTTTGAATTTTAGCGTTGAATTTTTCTTTTAATTCTTCAACTAAAGTAGCTTCGGGCACAAAGAGTGGGAAGCTTCTTTTTTCACGGCCAATCTTTTGTTGAATGTCTTCTTGGAACGCACAAAGTTCTTTAATTGCTTCGTGGCCAAGCATTAATGCTTCAAGCATATCTTCTTCACTTACTTCGTAGGCGCCAGCTTCAACCATGTTAATGGCATGCTTTGTGCCAGCGACGACTAAGTGAATATCACTTTTACTATTTTCTTCGCTCGTCGGGTTAATAATAAATTTACCGTTAACTCTTCCGACTTGAACTCCAGCGACCGGACCTTCAAATGGAATGTCACTGATTGTTAAGGCAAGGCTTGAGCCAAGCATGGCAGTCATTTCAGGTGTAGCGTCAAAATCAGCACTTAACACCGTATTAATAACTTGGACTTCATTACGGAATCCATCTGCGAATAAAGGGCGGATTGGCCGGTCAATTAAGCGGCCAGTTAAAGTAGCGTGTTCGGTTTCCCGTCCTTCACGACGTAAGAAAGATCCAGGGATTTTTCCAATTGCGTAAAGTTTTTCTTGGTAAGTTACTGATAACGGGAAGTAATCAATATCTTTTGGGTTATTACCTGCGACCGCAGTTGAGAGCACTGCAGTATCGCCGTAGCGCACTAAGACGGCACCATCGGCTTGTTTGGCGACTTCGCCAATTTCCACGACTATTTTACGGCCATGGAACATCATTTCATAAATTTGTTTCATTTCTTTCCTCTTTTCCAACAATTTAATGAAAAAACTGTCGCGGGACAGTTTCTTCTCTTTCAAACTTAGCGACGTAAACCAAGTTTTGCGATAAGTTCTAAGTAAGCTTCACGATTAATCCGGTTGTAGTAATCAAGTAAACCACGCCGTTGACCAACAAGTTTAAGTAAACCACGTTGGGAATGGTAATCGTGTTTGTGAACTTTCATGTGTTCAGTAAGTTCGCGAATTTGTTCAGTTAATAATGCAATTTGCACAGCGGTTGATCCGGTGTCTTTTTCATTAGCACCAAATTCTTTAACAATTTCTGCGATTCTTTCTTTGCTTAATGCCATAGTATTTTTTCCCCTTTCAATGTACTTAACCTTAGCATCGCTTGGATTTAGGGGTAAATCGAAGCAGCGCTAAAGTCGTGTTACTATAGTAACATTTTTACTAGTCTTTGCCAAGTTAAAAGAGTATAAATAAATATTTATAAAGTCTTAAACAATACTACAGAGAAAATGGAGCGTTATTGAAATAATAAAAAAGCCCACTTTATGCGCTAAAGTAGGCATTTTACATATATATGTAACTAAATTACTATTTCTTTAGTTCAGCTTTAACAAGGCTTACAAAGTTTTGAATGTATGCTTTTGTTGTTTCTAGTTGTTCTTCTGTCGGTTTAAGACGAATTTTATGGCCTTCATCGACAGTTTTCATCATTAACTCTTTAGCGCGATTCATATAGTTTTTAATCGCTTCGCCACTCCAACCAAAACTACCAAACGCAGACATATATTTGCCACGGCCAATATATGGATTTAAACTATTTAAAACGTCATAAATTGGTTTAATACCGTCACCAACAAAGGTCGGGGAGGCAAGTAATAAGGCGTCACTTTGCTCAATGCTTGCAACAATCTTCGTCATATCGTCTTTTGGGGCTTCATAAACGTGGGTAATGACTCCAAGTTTTTCTAATTCTTGGACCGCGGTATCTTTCATCATTGCCGTGTAGCCATAAGCACTAGAATAAACGAGAGTAACGACTAATTTATCGCTTTTTGGAATAGTGGACCATTTAATATATTGGTTAATCGCATGTTCCACGTCTTCTTTAGTATCTAAAATATAACCGTGGCTATTTAAGACCATCGAAACGTTTAAACTTTCAAGCGTTTTAACTGCCTTTAAACAGTCACCTTTAAATGGCGACATAATAGCGTCATAATAGACGGTTAAGGCTTCTTCAGCCGCGGCTTTATTTTTTTCTTTACTTAAAAATAATTGTGGGGGTGAGACGTGCATTCCTAAAAAGTCACACGTATACGCTAAATCGTTAAGGGGATCATGCGTCATTATCGTATCAGGCCAGTGAACGTTAGGCACGGGATGGAAAAATAAACTTTGGGCCTCACTTAGTTTTAATTCTTGACCTGGTTTTACCGCGTTAGCAAGAAAGGGCGCGTTATTAATTTCTTTTAAGTTCGCCATTGCCATAAAGCTACCAAAGACTTGGATGTTTGGATTAAGCGCTAAAAGAGCGGGAATTGAACCACTATGATCTGGTTCGGTATGTTGCGTAACAAAATATTTAATATCTTGAATATCGACTAATTCTTTAATGTTATTAAGCCATTCATTGGTAAAAGGTTCCTTAACACCGTCAATAATCGTAATTGCCCCTTCGGCTTTAATTAAGTAACTATTGTAAGTTGTACCTTGTTTTGTTTCCATCATAATATCGAAAACACGAAGTAAGGGGTCTTTAACCCCGATTGAATATACATTGTTTTTAACTTTAAATGTTGCCATGATTAAAAATCTCCTTCTTTTATTAATTTAACACATTCAAGGCGGTCTTCTTCAATCTTTGCTATTAAACTTTCAATGTTTGGAAGTTTTTCTTCGTCGCGTAAGTGATTGAGGAATTTAACAGCGAGCACCTTATGATAAATATCACCTTCAAAGTCAAAAATATTAACTTCGAGTAGCGGCATACTTATCTTATTAACCGTTGGATGAAAACCAAGGTTGGCCATCCCGTAATACTTTTTATTTTCATAAGTGACTTCGACTAGATAAACACCAAACCGCGGTAAGAAGTAATGAGGATCTAAATTAATGTTCGCGGTTGGAAAACCTAACTTATTACCAAGCCCAAAGCCTTTAATGACAAAGCCGGTTAAACTGTAATAATAACCAAGCATTTCTTTAGCTTCTCGCATCTTTCCTTCTTTTAATTTCTGTTTAATTAAAGTAGTACTTATTACTTCATCATTTAAGAGTAATGGTTCCACAATTATTAATTCAAATAGTTTGCCGCAGTAGTCGCGTAGAAAGTTTGTATCACCGGCTGCTTTATGGCCAAAACGGAAATCTTCGCCAACTATAACGGCTTGCGGTCTAAGCGGGAAAAGAAAGTGAAAAATAAATTCACTGGGCGATAAACGCGCGACTTCGTTTTCAATGTTTAAAAAATAAACACTATTAACACCGTGCTCTTTAAAGCGTTTAACGCGATCTTCTAACGATGTTAAAACCCCGGATTTTTGGTGTTCTTTAACAACCTCTTTCATCGTATAAATTAATAAAACGGCGACGTCATTGCCCGTTTCTTTTGCGACTTCTAAAAGTTTTAGATGACCACGGTGAACACCGTCAAACGTACCAATCACTAAAGTCGTTGGTGTTTTAAGTGCTTCGACACTGCGAAATTTCAAATGTTTAATATTCATAAGTTAAATCCTTTAAATGGTTGATAAAAAGCACCGTTTTTGCGACACAAGGCGTGCAAAACGCCGTTATCGTCAACAATTTGAATAATATCATCTTTAGCGTCAACCATTACTTGCCTTCCATTTCTTATATCAATAATGCCCCGTTCATCAAGTTTATATTTTGGGAAAACCGCTAAGGCATCACTTGGGCTAATAAGATCATCATGTGATAATTCATCAACTATCTTTGCATCTTTTAAAAGAAGATTACCGTGCTTTGTTCTTTTTAAAGAAACAGTGGTCGCGTGTGTATTTAACTTTTGCCCAATATCTTCGCCAAGCGTTCTTATATACGTTCCCTTACTCACGGTTGCTTCGACTTCAATAAAGGGATGAATATAAGAAATTAGTCTTAAACTTTTAACAGTGACTTTCCGCGACGGGATATCAACTCTTTCCCCAGAACGAGCGTATTCATAAAGTCTTTTGCCGTCAACACGAATGGCACTAGTTAAAGGGGGCACCTGCGTTATTTCGCCAACAAAAGCATTTAATGTTTCACGGACTTTAAGTTCATTAAAAGGGGCAGGTGTCTCTTCTTTAATGATTTCGCCTTCAGGATCAAGGGTTGATGTTAATAGTCCTAATTTAAAAACGGCTACATATGTTTTATCATCATCTTCTAAAAATGGTAATACTTTCGTGCCTTCATTTAAGGCAATGATTAATAGTCCAGTCGCAAAAGGGTCAAGTGTTCCTAAATGACCAACTTTCTTGACGTTAAACTTTTTGCCTACGAGATTACTTACTTTGCGACTTGTCATCCCGGGTTCTTTGTTTACTAATAAAATACCACTATTTAATGTTCTCATGTGCTTTTATATTATAATATAAACCGGATGGATTAGATAATGAAA
>CAYTKX010000039.1:0-7667 GCA_964438495.1 uncultured Staphylococcaceae bacterium | reverse complement strand
GCAATGGGCATCTATCGCAGTCCAGCCGTAAGCTTAATGCCCGACGTTACACCCAAGCCACTCCGTAGTAAAGCAAACGCAATTATTAACTTACTTGGCACTGTGGGAGGTGGCATTTCATACTTGTTAGTTGCTTTCCTTGCGTCAGGCGCGATCTTAGAAAAAACGGGATACGTTACAATATTTGCGGTTACTGGTTTTCTAATGATTGCTTTAATTGCTGTCTTTGTCTTCACTGTTAAAGAAAACAAATGGGTCGAAGAGATGATTGCAATTACGAATGAATATAATCTTGATTCATTACAAATTGATGAAGAAGGAACAGATGTTAAGCAATATAGCGATGATGAAAAGATGCCGAAAGATGTTCGTAAGTCATTTATCTTAATATTAGCAGCCGTTGTTTTATGGTTTATGGGTTATAATGCCGCAACCTCAAAGTTCTCGGTTTATGCCTCTAACCACTTAGATATGGAATCATTTAGCCTTCCACCACTCGTTGCAACTTTAACCGCAACAATCGCCTTTATCCCAATTGGTATTATTTCACAAAAGATTGGCCGTAGAAAAATGATCTTAATTGGCATTACGATTCTTACTTTCTCACTTGCCGTGGCAACCTTTATTACAGCCAAAACAAACTTCTTAATGTTTGTTATTATGGCGCTAGTTGGTATTAGCTGGGCATCGATTAATGTTAACAGTTATCCAATGGTCGTTGAAATGTCGAAACACGGAAATATTGGCGTATATACGGGTTATTATTATACTGCGAGCATGAGTGCAATGATTGTTACTCCAATTTTATCCGGAAAAATAATGGACTTACTTGGTTACACTTCCCTATTCGTTTATAGTGCAATATTCTTAGGTTTAGCGTTCATTCCAATGTTCTTTGTTAAGCATGGTGAACCAGTACATACTGAATCAATTCCAGAAATGACCGAAGAGGCGCCAAAGTCTGACGATGGAAGTAAAGTTTAATCACCCTAAAAAGTTATTCTTATTGGATCAAGATGGGACCCTTTATAAAGGGAAACATCTTTTTCCATATACAAAGAATTTCCTCGCTCAAATAAAAGCGAGCGGAGCGAAATATCTTTTCATCACTAATAACTCATCCAAGAGTACAAAAGAGTATGTTGCAAAGATGAATAAATTCGGTATAAACTCTACCGAATCAGACTTTTATACATCATCACACGCAACAATGGATTATATAAACTTATACCACAAGGGGAAAAAGGTGTTTTTAGTGGGAACTATGGCACTCTCCGGGGAGTTTTTGGAAAATGGCATCAATTTAACCGAAAATATTGATGAAGCAGAGGTTGCTGTCTTAAGCTACGATACAGAGCTTAATTATGATAAACTAACGGCACTGTGCCATATCTTAGCGAATCCTGATATTGTCTACCTAGCAACTAATCCTGACCTCGTTTGCCCCACTGAAACCGGATATTTGCCGGACTGTGGCAGTTTTGCCATACTTATCTACAATGCTACTGGTCGGAATCCGCTCTTTCTTGGCAAGCCTCGCGAACTTTTCGTGGAAACCATTTTAAAAAGGTTCAATTTGAAACGCGAAGACATGGTCATTGTTGGTGATCGCCTTTATACCGATATCGCCCTTGGTAATAACGCAGGCGTTGATACGATTTTGGTGCTTTCGGGCGAAGCATCTATTAATGACTTAAACGATAGTCCAAATAAACCAACTTTTGTTGTTAAAAATGTAGGAGAGATTTTGTAGAGACTTATTATTTTAATTATTTAAGGCTACGGCCTTTTTTAATATCATTATCAAATGTCATTTGAATAAATGATATAATATTCACTCAAGCGAGGATTCACTATGAAAAAGAAAAAAACGATGGTTAGTCTATGGGGAGATCATATAGTAATCTCGTCCCTTTTTATTGGACTAGCAATTAGCCTTTTGTTTGTCGCCATAACATTTGGAACTATTGAGATTTTAGCTCATTATTACCATGATGTTGCAAGTAATAAGAAAGACTTGATATATGGTTTTGGAACCTTAGCCGTATTAGTGGCATTTGTTATTAACAATTTATGGATTAAACCACAGCGAAATATTATCGCCAAGGTTGAACCTATAGATAGCGAGGTTAAAGAATAGTTATGGTTATTACTTTTTCCCTAATCTTACAAATGATTGGCATTGCCCTATTAATGACCATTTTATATGTTATTATCGGCATTATTCCTGGTACTGACGAAACAAGCGTCATGGTACCGATGACTGTTATCCTTGTTTCGTTGAAAGTTAACCCTCTCCTTATTATGTCAGCCTTTATAGCCGCGGTAGTTACATTAAACATTACCGACTCGATACCAACGGCTATTACTTCAATACCCGGTGGAGTTATGTCGACACCGCTTGTCGGCCATAGTCAAACCTTAAAAAAACATGGTTACACATCATATAGTGTGCAATGGATGATGATTGGATCCTTAATTGGTGTGCTTGTCAGTTTACCAATTGCCCTTGGTTTTTGGGGTATTTTTGAGTTTCTTTCTGTTCAAACGGGTATTCAAATAAGTAATTTTATTAAACAATACAATGAATACATCTTCCTTGGTGGTGCTATTTTAATGAGCATGACTAGTAAACACAAATGGGTTGGACTTTTAACAATCATTCCTTTTGGATTTGCAACCGCCTTTTTACGCAATCCAAGTATGGTTATTGATAACACTTTATTAAACTTCCTCGTCGCTGGTCGTAAGCTATCAATGACCCCATTCTTTTTAAGTATTACTACTGGACCTTTAGTGTATGGTCTTTTTGAATTATTGTTCCCTTCTGTATTTCATAAACAAAAAGTTGAAGGTAAAATGACTGTTTTATTAGAACAAGACGTTAAAAAGGTGCGGACTGGTTCAAGAAGAGTCGTGCGTAAGACTGCAATTTCTAGCGCTTTAGGTAGTTTACTCTTTTTCCTTTCCCCTGTTGGAGTAACTATGATGCTTGGTGAATTCGCGATTCGTGATGAAAAAGATGAGGTTCAACAAGCAATTCAAGGCGTTTCTGTCGTCAATGGTTTATCAAGTGCGACATATTTAGCCGGTATTCTTATTTCACTTTTTGTCTTTGCCTTCCCCATTTCACCAGCAGCTCTTGGCCCGGGATCAATTATCTTTAATAGCGGGGCTAATGGCGTTGATGGGACGTTTATTAAGTTTGGAAACTCAGGATTAACCATTGATAAGGCAACGCTTCTTGTTCCGATTTTAATTGGGTTAGTTGTTGGTGTTTCCATTTCTGTGTTCTTAGGGATGAAATATTCACGAAAGATGACTGAATTAGTGTTTAAATATATTGCCCAAGAAACAGTATTAATATTCTTATTTTCAATTATTGCCCTTTTATCATTTGCTGAAGCAGGATTATATGGCTTAATAATTGTTGTTAGTGTCGGTCTATTTAGTGGATGGTTAAATAAAAAAGGAGCGGGATACGGTGTTCAATTTATGGCCCTTTACGCTGGCGGGTTATTTATTAAACTGATTCACGCGTTATTCTAGGTATATATTATGGATGGATATGGTTTAGCAAAAATAATCTTAATTGGTGAACATTCTGTTGTTTATGGCCATCCGGCAATTGCCATTCCTTTTTACGCTTTACGAAGTGAAGTTGTTTTAGTGGAGCACAACAAATTTGTGCTTGACACTAAATACTATGAAGGACCAATTGAAAATGCGGTCTTTGAGTTACGTGGCCTTGTTGCTTTAATAAACGAATTACGTGCTCGTTATAAAGATATTACGCCGGTTATTATAAGTATTAGATCTAACTTACCAGAGAAAAGCGGGCTTGGTTCAAGCGCTAGTGTCGCTAAAGCTTTAATTGATGCATTTAATAACTATTTTAAACTTAACTTAGCAAAAACCGATTATTTTGAACTATTAAAGATTTCAGAAAACATTTATCATCATAAGGCAAGTGGGATTGATGCCTCAACAATAGTGTATGAAAAACCAATTGTGTATCAGGCGCCACATATCACTCCGATTAAGATTAAAATTGATGGTTTTCTTGTGGCCTACTACTCAAACACTAATAGCGCTACTAAAGATGCGGTTGCCCATGTAAGTACTCATCCGCATCGTGACATTCATATTAACGGGCTTGGTGCTTTAACCGCGAATGCGAAGTGGGCACTTGAAAACAATAATATTGCCCTTTTAGCGGAAATGTTTAATGCTAGTCATGATCATTTAAAAGCATTAGGTATTTCAACCCCCGAATTAGAAACCTTGCGTAATCTTATTTTAGAAACCGGAGCGCTCGGCGTTAAAATAACCGGCGGGGGAATGGGCGGATGCCTTATTGCCCTCTATAAAGATGAACAAAAAGCGCGTGAGGGACAACTAACTCTTGAAAAGTACCCTTCATGGGTGGTAAACTTAAATAAGTTGATATGAAATTTAAACGCGCTAATGTAAATATTGCTTTGCTCAAATACTGGGGAAAGAAAGATCAAAAATTAAATCTTCCGTACCAAACGAGTGTCTCGGTTACCGCGGACTTCTTTTACACTCGGACGAATGTTACATTAGATAAAAACCTTAAAAAAGATAAAGTAATCCTTGATGATAAAGAATTAACCGGTTTACAATATACGCGGGTTGTTCACCATTTAAATACAATGCGTGAATATTTTAAGCGCGATGAGCATTGTGTTGTTACTTCTATTAACAACGTTTTTATCCAGGCAGGTTACGCAAGTAGCGCTAGTGGCTTTGCGGCTTTAACGGCCGCTTATATTGATGCTATCGGTGCGAAAGTTTCCCAAAAGGAAATGTCTTGTCTTGCCCGCCTTGGAAGCGGCAGTGCCACAAGATCAATCCATGGGGGATTTGTCGTATGGCATCAAGGTGATAGCCATGAAACAAGCTATGCCGAACAAATACCTATTGATTGGCCAGAATTTAGAATGCTTTTGACAATTATTGATTCAGGTGCTAAAAGAATTTCAAGCCGTATTGGGATGCAAATTAGTGTTGAAAAGGCACCATCATACGATATATATGTGCGGGAAAGTAACGCCTTAGTAGAACCAATGATTGAAGGGCTTAAAAAATACGAAATTGATACAGTTGGACGTATTGCGGAACGAAGCGCTGAATTAATGCGTAATGTTATGCTAGAAGCCGGAATTGAATACCATACTCCAACGACCCAAAAACTCATTCAAAAAGTACGTTCAATGCGTTCAATACATCGCATTCCGGTCTTTTATACTTTTGATGCGGGACCAAACTTAATTCTTTTAACGCTTGAAAAGCATGTTGAACAAATTATTAAACTCTTACCCGACGTTAAGATCCAAGTCAGCGGTGTCGGCGGTGGTATTAGCGATGCGGATTTATGAAAAAGTTCCCGGTAAACTTTATATTATTGGCGAATACAATGTTTTAAAAAGTGGCCACGGCGCGATTATTGCCCCGGTCAATCTTTTTTTACAAGGGGCGCTTACCCCAAATCATAAGACTACCATTATTGAAGATGGCGTTTATCACCCATATTTAGATATATTAAATGATTGTCCCCAACAATTAAAAAACACAATGGCGACAATCACTTTTTTTAATGAATACTTAGCGCTTAAAAACATTCCTGTCGTTCATTATGAATATAATATTGAAAACAACCTAATAAGTGATGAACAAATTAAATATGGACTTGGCTCAAGTGCGGCAAGCATCGTATTGACAATCAAATTATTAAATCGCCTTTATAAAACAAACCTTTCACCAATGGTGCAATTTAAAATGGCCGTCTTAATTCAACGAAGACTTGGTATTTTAAGTTCAGGGGGCGATATTGCGTGCACTATTTTTGATATGCCGTTATTTTATGCCCGTTATGATGTTGATTGGTTATTAAATGAAGAAAAAACATTTGAACTTTTAGAAACGGAGTGGCCACTTTTACAAATTAAACTATTAACAAAAATTCCTAACTTTGTCGTCGGGTGGACCAAAGAAAGTTTTGTGCCTGACACGAACGGAGAAATAAGTCCATCTTTTTTTGAAGAAGCTTCGCGTCTTGTTAATAATTATTTATCAACCTACGATGATATTTATATTGCCCAGTATCAAGTTTTACTTGAAAAATTAAGTATGACTAAAAAGGGATTAGTAACACCTAAATTAAAAACTTTAGTCGACGCTGCGAAAAAGGTTAATGTTGTCGCTAAAATATCAGGGGCGGGATACGGAGATTGCGGAATTGCGCAAATAAAAAATGATTCCCAAATTAAAGCTTTAACTAAAGTATGGGAAAATGAAGGTATTAAAGTATTAGATATATGGAGGAAGGACAATGAGTAAAGGGCGTAAAGATGATCATATAAAACTTGCGAAAAAGCAAGAGCTTCTTGATAATGACTTTTCTAAGATTCGCCTTATTCACCATAGCGTGCCTTCTTTAAGCATTAATGATATTGATTTAAAAACAATGTATCTAGGGCACACCTTTGACTATCCTTTTTATATAAATGCAATGACGGGCGGTAATAGTGACGGTAATGTTATTAATCTTAAATTAGCAAAGATTGCCTCTTTATATAATATTCCCTTCTTTGTCGGTTCACAAAGTCTTGCCTTTAAAGAAAGTGGCGTTAAAGAACAATATATTGCCTTACGTAATGCTTTTCCCGATATTTTCATTGTCGCAAATGTGAATCCTAATTTTTCATTAGAAATGGCTAAAGAGGCAATAAGTATGCTTAGGGCCAACGCTATTGCAATTCACGTTAATAGTATTCAAGAGCTAGTCATGGCCGAAGGAGATCGTGATTTTAGTAAATGGCTTACAAACATTGAAACTATTGTTAAATGCGTCGATGTTCCAGTCATTGTTAAAGAAGTAGGCTATGGCATGCATTTAAAGACACTTGAATCTTTAATTAAAATAGGTGTTAAATATATCGATGTAAGTGGGAAGGGTGGGACAAACTTTACTGAGATTGAAAGCGCACGTAAGGGCCAAAAAGATTCACCGTTTAAAGATTTTGGATTAAGTGCGGTCGAAAGTTTATTAATTGCCCCCCAAAAACCCGAGATTACTTACTTTGCAAGCGGCGGTGTCCATAATGGGGTTGATATTGTAAAAGCTTTAGCCCTAAATGCGAAAGCGGTCGGGATGGCGCGCTATTTCCTTGATTTAAGTGAATTGCCACTTGAAGAAATAAAAGGAAAAGTCGATTTATTAATTGAAGACATTAAAAAAACATTGGTGCTCCTCAATGTTAAAACACCGCAAGAAGTTAATAGAGATCATATATTTATATCGCCCTTAGTCTAAGGGCTTTTTTAAACCGTAATGCGTTACTGGTTTCCATCTTACTTTTATAAACGGAGCAATGATAAACATTGGCACATAAGATAAAAGGAATATAAAGCCAAATAACGGAAGAATTAATTTTTTATACCACGGCATTTTGATGCGTTTCCAATCCGCGAAAATAATTAAATAACTCATAAATGTAGTAAATAAGAATAAACCAATGCCAAAATCAATAAGTGTAAATATATATGTTTGTAAGAAATATTGGTACTCTGCGGTCATCGCGTAGTTTATTAAAGACAAGATGCCGTAAATGATAAACCAATATATTATATAAAGTGGAAAT
>CAYTKX010000038.1:0-7757 GCA_964438495.1 uncultured Staphylococcaceae bacterium | reverse complement strand
TCTCAACAAAAAATTACATTTTTTCACTTCTTAATGGTCTAAGCATTAAGTTTTTCACCACTTTACTAGGTAAAGCACCCTCATATAAAACACTATAAATTCCACTTACAATTGGCAATTCAAGCCCGTTTTGCAGGGATAATAGGTGAATTATCTTGGTCGTCCTTATGCCTTCAACAGTCTTTTTATTATTTTCTAAAAATTCTTTGGCATCATTTGCTTTTCCTATCGCAAAACCAGCTTGGAAATTACGGGAATGGAGTGAATTACACGTTACGATTAAATCACCAAGGCCCGTTAAACCTAAATAAGTTTCAAGTTCAGCGCCGTAATACATCCCAAAGCGCACCATTTCCGCAAGTCCTCTTGTAATAAGGGCAGCGCGCGCATTATCGCCATAGCCTAGTCCGGCTAGTATTCCACTTGCAATTGCAATCGCGTTTTTATAGGCAACACCTAATTCAGCGCCAATTTCATCACTTTGTGTATAAACTCTAAAGTATTCATTCGAGAATAGTTCTTGAACAAGGGTAGCCGCTTTTAAATCTAAACTTGTTGCAGTGACGACTGTTAATAGTCTGATGACTACTTCTTCAGCGTGACTTGGCCCGATAAGCGAGACGACACCTTTTAAAAGATGAGACGGTATTTCTTCTCGTATTAGATCACTTAAGCGTTCTTCTTTTTCTAAATCAAACCCTTTCGCAGTATTAATAAAAAGTGCCTTCTTTTGTAATTTAAGACTAATTTCATGTAATAAGCTTCGCATGGCAAATGAAGGGACACTTAACAAAAAGATATCACCATAATTTATAGCTTCATCAAGACTTAAGGTCGCCTTAATGTTTGGATGAAGAATGACTTCATCGCCAAAAAAGAAAGAGTTTTTATGGTTATTATTAATATCATCAACTTGGGTCTTTTCAATACCATACATTAAAACATGATGGCCATTATCACTTAAAACTTGAGCAAGACCCGTACCCCATGTTCCTGTACCAAAAATAGTAACTTTCATATTATTTTCGCTCCCTAAAGATAAATCGTAATGGCGTGCCGTCAAAATCAAAGGCATCGCGGATTTGGTTTTCTAAATATCGTTCGTAAGAAAAGTGAACGAATTCGGGGTTATTTACGAAGAACACAAAGGTCGGTGGTTTAACACTTACTTGGTTCGCGTAATATATCTTTAGTCTACCACCATTAAAGACCGGGGGATCATTATATAACTGCGCGCGATGGACTACTTCATTTAATAAATTAGTTTCCACACGTCTTCGATACGCATCATTTACAAAATCAATCTGGGTAAAGATTTGATCAATCCGTAATTTAGTAAGAGCAGAAACAAAAACAATAGGAGCGTATTCAATAAACTTAAATTCGCGCCGTACTTTGTCAGTAAATTCTTTCATTGTTTTATCGTCTTTAGGAACTGCATCCCATTTATTAACGACGATAATAATCGCTTTTTTCTCATCGATTGCATAACCGACAACGTGTTTATCTTGTTCTCTTATTCCTGCTTCTGCGTCAATGACAAATAACACTAAATCAGCTTTAGAGATTGCACTAAATGCTCGTAACGCCGCATATTTATCGACTGATTCATATATTTTGCCGCGTTTTTTAAGGCCGGCAGTATCAATAACAACATAATCTTTATCATTCCGTCTAAACGGAGTGTTAATAGCGTCCCGCGTCGTTCCTTCAATCGCGGTAACGATGACTCGTTCACGGTTTAAAATAGCGTTAACTAAACTTGATTTACCAACGTTAGGTTGCCCAATGATAGCAAAAGAAATAACTTCTTCTTCAAAATCAGTGGTTTCTTCGGGTAAAACTTTAATGATTTCATCGAGTAAATCACCAATACCAATGCCGTGGGCACCACTGATAGGAATTGGGTCGCCAAGCCCTAAAGAATAAAAGTCTTGGATTAAATAATGATGTTCAATACCATCAATTTTATTAACAGCGACAATGACTGGTTTATTCGTGCGATATAAAAGATTAGCGATTTCACGGTCATCGCCTGTAATTCCTAAAGGACCGTCTCCGACATAAACAATAACATCAGCTTCTTCAATCGCAATTTCAACTTGGGCGCGAATTTGCTCTTGAAACGCACTTTTCACTAATTCAATCCCGCCCGTATCAATAACATTAAACTTCCGGGTTAACCATTCGGCTTTCGCGTATATACGGTCTCTTGTTACGCCGCGTTCATCATGAATAATTGATATTCTTTCACCGACGATACGATTAAAAATCGTTGATTTCCCAACGTTTGGGGTTCCGACAATGGCGACAACTGGTAATGACATTATTTTTCCCCTAGTTTATTTTTTACTATGTTTACAATAACTTCGACTACTTGATCGATTGTTAAATAATCTGTATCAACTGCAATCGCGTCTTCGGCTTGCCGTAAAGGGGCCATCGCCCGATTAGAATCAATATAATCACGCATCGCTAGTTCTTTTTCAATGTCTTCAAGTGATGCTTCAATGCCTTTTTCTTGGTTTTCTAAAAAACGCCGTTTTGCTCTAATTGCGACTGACGCGGTTTGAAAGATTTTAACATCCGCATTTGGTAAGACAAAAGTACCGATATCACGCCCATCCATCACGACACTTGTTTCTTCAGCAAGTTCTCGTTGTTGTTCAGTTAAAAATAGGCGGATTTTTGGGTAGGACGCAATATAAGACACATTACCGCTTACATGTGGTTCGCGGATTGCTTTTGTTACATCTTCGCCATTAACAAATACTTTATAGTCATTCGTTAATTTAATCTTTACTTCAGGAATTAAGGCGTTACACGCTTTTTCCTTTTTAGGATCAACATTCTTTTTTAAAACATACCATGTAAACGCTCGATACATAGCTCCTGTATCGATATATACAAAATTAAAATGGTTCGCTACTTTTTTAGCAATAGTCGACTTTCCCGCTGCGGCAGGACCGTCAATTGCAATTGCAATATTTTTCATCACCGATACCTCCAAATCATAAATATAATACCGGCGGCAATGAGCAAGAATAATATAATCGCAAGGCCAACAAGTAAATTGTTTCCTTCTTTGCGAACTTCTTCAGGCATCGTGCCGTTTTGTTTTTCGTATTCTTTTAAAAGTGCTTCGGCGCGTAAGACTTTTCTACTCTTAATTGGCTTTTCGGCTTTTTTCGCCTTGACCTTTTCTTTTTTAGCACTTTTTTTAGCACGTTCAAAATCTTCCTTAATCGTAGCCCGATAAGTTGCCCAATAGTCGACTCTTGAAAGTGTGCTTTTACTCTTTGCCATACCTATTTATAATAATATAAATAACGACAAATTGCTTGATAGACCCTTAATTATTTTTCCTTTTCCAATATGATTTGAATTGTGTTAATGAAATCGCTATAATATTCCTATATTAGGAGGAATACCATGCCAAAGAAAGTTACATTAGATAAAGATCTTTGTATTAGTTGTGGCGTTTGCAATGCTATCTGCCCACAAGTATTTGACTGGGACGACGATGGAAAGATGAAAACGCTTGTCGATACCGTTCCTGCAGACTTAGTAGAAGCTGCCCAAGAAGCTGAAGCAGCATGTCCTACTGGTGCAATCCGCGTTGAATAAACGCGTAACCAAAGGTAAAAAAAGAACTAGCGATTGCTAGTTTTTTTTATTTTAGCGGAGGGCTTGATTAACGAACCTGCTTGTCCTTTTATACACAAGCAACGTTAAGACACTAATAATAATATTTTTTATTGCGTTAAAGGGAATAACATAAACGATAAATTCTTTTGCATCAAAGGGTAGATGTCCGCCGAATAATTTGTTGTACATATCATAAATTATAAAGTAGTTAGCAAGGGCACTGACCGTAATTTGTAAAACAAAGGCGACTCCTAAACCAAGTAACACACCTTTAAAGTTACGGCGATACTTATAAATAAGCGAAGCAGTGACTACAAAGCTTGTCGAATAGATAATATCCGCTGTTTCCCCTATAAAAGCCGTTGAACTAAGCGGTAATTTTAAAAGAAAGCGAATAACAAGGACGATAAATCCACTGAGGGGGCCATAGGCAAATCCAGCAATTAGAGCTGGTACTTCACTAAAGTTGATCTCGAGAAAGTTAAAAGGTGGTGGAAAGATTGGAAAAATAAATGGCGGAACCTTCGTAACATAAAGTAAAACGGAAATCGCTGCAAAGATCGCAGTTCCCACAAGAATGACAATCCGACGCTTTTTCTTTTCGTGTTTACTTTCTTCTACAATAGTAGGTTCTTCAATAATTTCATGATTTAGTTCGTTATTTGACATAAAAAGGCCCCCTTCTCAGGGCGCCCAAAATAAGAAAGGTCTTCTCCCATCCAGACTTTAACTGTCGCCACTAGAATCTCACTAGTTCAGCTTGCGCTCGCGGGGTATACCGCCGGTGGGGACTTTCACCCCGCCCTGAAGTAAATTTATTATAAGACTAATCGGTATTTTTTTCAAGATAAATTATTTTTAAAGCTTGTTTTTAATAAAATCTCTTGCTTCTTCTTCATTATTGAAGACAATAGTAACTTTATTTTTAGTTTGTAAGACGATATATTCTTTACCGTCAATTGCGAGTTTATTCGGATTACTAATAAGGGCTTCAAGTTGTCGCACTGATAGTTTATTAGTAATGACTAAGTTTAGATAACTTAACGCTTCATCATTTTCAAGGGACACTAATGCCCGAGCGTGACCAAAGGAAATCTCATCATTATTTAATGCTTTAAGTACTTCATTTGGTAATTTAAGTAGTCGTAAGATATTCGTAACTTGCGCCCGACTAGCGTTTGTAATCTTTGCTAAACTTTCATGACGATAGCCATGTTTTTTGTTTAGATGACTATAAATATAGGCAAACTCAAGAACGTTACTCGATTGCGCCTCTCTTGCCTTAGCAAGAAGAATAAGTAAAGTTTCTTCATCATTATAATTCATAATAATGACGGGAATTTCTTCAATCTTTGAAAGCTTAGCCGCTGCTAAACGTTTACGGCCAATGATGACTTCATATTTTTCATCTTTAGCGCGCACTACTAAAGGTTCTAATAAAATGTTTCGTTGATAGTTTTCAACAAAGCGCGTTAATTTACTTTGCGATAAAGTAACTTTGCGGACAAAAGCATTATCTTGAATTAGATTAGTCGCCATCATTTGCACCGGTGATTTGTGGTGGGTTTTCGCTAACTCTTCCAAAACATTCGTTTGTGAATACTTTTTAATAAGCGAAGTTAGTTCTTGTTTTAAAAGTTTATTCTTCGTATCTTTCTTCATTTTCTATAATCTCCTTTGCAACATTTAAATAGGCTAGCGAACCTTTGGAACTCGGTTTATATAAAATGGTTGGTAATGCCCGGGCACTTGCTTCGGCTAAAGCAATATTGCGGGGAATGGGGGTCATAAAGGTTGACTCTTTGAAAAGACCCCTAATTTGCTGACTTATTTCAATGCCAAGCCGCGTTCTTTCATCATACATTGTTAATAAAAAGCCTTCAATTTTAAGTTGATCATTGTGTGAACTTTGCACTTGCTTAATCGTCGCTAAAACTTGGGCGACAGCTTCAAGGGCAAAATATTCACATTGAACAGGAATAATAACACTATCGGCGGCCACTAAGGCATTCGTGCTTAGTAAGCCAAGTGACGGGGGGCAATCAATAAAAATATAATCATATTTCTTTTCTATTTCTTTGATCTTTGTCCGTAAGACAGTAAAAGGGTGCTGCGGAATCGTCGAAATCTCAACATCAGTGCGCGCTAAAAGTAAGTTCGCACCAATGACATCTAAAGATTTAAGCGGCGATTTAAAGATTGTTTTATTAATATTTATCCCTTTAAAGAATGAATGATAGATTGTATATTTGATTGTTGTTGGGTCTAAGCCTAATCCGCGGCTTGAATTACCTTGTGGATCCATATCGATAAGTAAAACTTTGCGTCCAAAGTGCGCAAAAGAGGCACTTAGATTAATGGCGGTTGTTGTTTTTCCAACTCCACCTTTTTGATTTGCGATTGCGATAATTTTAGCCATATTTTACCTTAATACATTATAACAAAAAAAGAACCTATAAGGGGTTCTTCTTTATTTGCCCATATGCACGTGGATATTTTGCCGATGTTTCACTAATTTTAGTAAACACCGCATTTACGCGCATTGAGCCATCACTTTCTAAATAATGAGTGTCGACTTTTGTGCTTTGAAGATTCAATATTTTTAAAGCTTTTTGGGCACTTTTAAGCTCTGTTTCGTATTGTTTACCTTTCATAACAATGATACTTCCTCCGACTTTGACAAGGCCAACACTTAATTCTAAAATGATTGGTAAGCTTGCAACAGCGCGCGAAGTAGCAATATCGAAAGTTTCACGGGCTTTTTTAACATAATCTTCCGCTCTTTCGTTTACGACCGTCACATTCGTTAAGGAAAGTTCATTAATGACTAGTGATAAAAAGTCGCATCTTTTACGTGTTGGTTCAAGAAGCGTAACTTGTAAATCTTTAAAAACAATCGCTAAGACTAAACCAGGAAAGCCTGCTCCCGTGCCAACATCGATTAAAGTTTGGTTATCAAAAGTGAATACTTCGTTGAGTTTTAAAGAATCAAGAAAATGTTTTTCATCATATTCAAGGGGATCAAGCGCTGTTAAATTATGAATTTTACTTTCTCTTGCAAGTAAAAGACTGTAACGCGTAAACTTATTGACCAATTCATCATAAGAAGCTATAAAGTTTTCTTTTAAATATGTTTTAAAAACATTATTTTCCACTTTCTTTATACCGCCTTAGATAAGTCATTAATATAATAATGTCGTTAGGGTTAACGCCACTTACTCTTTTCGCCTGACCAACCGTTAGTGGTTTAACTTTCGCTAATCTTTGGCGGGCTTCAATCCGTAGACCATCAAGGTGCTCGTAGGTAAAATCAACGGGAATAACTGTTTCTTCAAGTTTATTAAATCTTTTTGCTTCTTGGCGTTGTTTATTAATATAACCTTCGTATTTAATATCAGTTTCAAGTTGGAATAAATCATTTGGGTTAAGATTACTAAAATCAAAGTCTTTAATAAGTTTTAATAATGCTTCTAATGTCACCCGTGGTCTTTTAATGAGTTCGGCCGCGGTTAAACCCCCATTATAATTAGGGTAGCCAACTTCATCTAAGTAAGCAATAATTTCTTTTTTGGCCCCAACTTGTGTTTTTTCAAGTTGTTCTTTAGCCTTACTGATGTTTTCTTTACTTTTTAAGTAACGAGCGTAACGATCATCTTTAACTAAACCAACACGGCGTCCAATTTCCGTTAATCTTTTATCAGCGTTATCGTGCCGTAAAAGTAAACGATATTCTGAACGACTTGATAAAAGACGATACGGTTCTTCCGTTCCTTTTGTTACTAAGTCATCAATCATAACACCAATATACGCTTCATCTCTTTTTAAAATAAGTGGTTCTTCGCCGTTTATCTTAAGTACAGCGTTAATCCCTGCTAATAAGCCTAGGGCCGCTGCTTCTTCATAGCCACTTGTGCCAATAATTTGGCCCGCGCAATATAAGTTATCCCACTTTTTAAGTTCTAAACTCGGTTTTAATTCCAATGGATCAATCGCATCATATTCAATCGCATATGCATATTTTAAAATAACAGCGTTTTCAAGTCCCTTTAAAGACCGCACCATTTTATCTTGCACTTCAATCGGCATTGACGTACTAAAACCTTGTAAAT
>CAYTKX010000037.1:0-7856 GCA_964438495.1 uncultured Staphylococcaceae bacterium | reverse complement strand
AGATACGCACTAATGGTGACGGTGCCACTTATTTTATAACCATAAAGGAAATATTGGTCATCTTCTTTAATAATACGAGCAATGGTTTCATCACTACTTACAAAAGTAACACTTGGATCACTAACGTCTTCAACATCAAAACGATAAGTAAAAGGACTTTTACCGTAGACATACCCCTTTGCGGGCATATCTAAATATATCATTGATGGTTCGACTAAAGGAGAAGTGCGAGTGTTTACCGTTACTTGTAGTTTATAGTCACTTCCGACAATTCCAATATTAGTGTGCCCGGCATTTATACCTTTAATAATGCCGTATTCATTTACTATTGCGACTGTTTCGTCTTCACTAAAATACTTTAACTTTTTAATATCGTAATTTACTTCATCCGCTATAATTATGACTTTAGTGGTCGTTCCTTCTTCAATTACTTCCTTTTCTAAGCTAGCTTCAAAGGTCGGTGGTGCTTCTTTTTCATGGACATTGACGAAAAAAGAAATCGTTTTTGCACTGTTTGAAGGAATAGCTTTAATAATTACATTTTCGCCAATAGCGCGAGCTTCAAGTAAACCGCCTGGATAAACATCAACTACTTCAGGGTTTGAAGTCGTCCACGTTACATTTTTATCAGTAGCGTTTTCTGGTAAGATTGTGGTTAGTAATCGTCTCGTAACGCCAAGGGGAATATAATATTTTGAGGCTTCACTAACTTCAGTGCCGCTGCGATCAGCAATATTTAATGCTTCAACACTAACAAATTTTGGTGTCACCGGCGGGGTTGATTTATTGACAAAAACACTTAAGATTAAAGCAATCAAACTCGAACGCGACCCGGATGGTCCGCCACTTAAAGAAGACTCGGTAATTATGACCCCGTTTGTGAGTAAGAACATTGATAAAACAAAGTAGCGAATATTTTTTCTTAACCAATTCATAAGGTAATTATAACAAAAGAACATTTATGCAACCATGTAATTGTCGTATTAGTTTATTTATTATTAAAAAAGGAGTATTATTAACAAACAACTAAGGAGGAGTAAAATGCAATTAAAAACGAAAAGTAAATTATATGTCGCCCTTATCTTTTTTACTTTACTTTTATCGAGTTGCAAAACAAAACCCTCCAGTGAAGTAATTCATTCATCTAGTGAGCCTTCAACAAGCGAGGTATCAATAACAAGTGATATCGTCACCAGTGTACCAAGTGAAGAAGAATCATTAGGTAGTAGTTCTTCCAAAGAAGGTGTTGGTAATGAATACTTTATTGATGATGATTTTTATCGTGATTTTTATTACGATCCGAATAGTTATGATATTGAGGAATACATTCCCCTTTCTAATCCTTATGAACATATATCGACAAACGAAGCTCGTAATGCGTTTTATAGCACTAACTATAACCGGGCAACGTCATATGAAGACGCGATGTTTCGCACCCAAAAGTATTTAATATCAGGCGACATTAAAGATACTCCGTTTGATTTTGATTATGATTTAAACCATTTACCAAACCGGTGGTACCGTAATGTTAGTAACATCCGACTTAATGAAGGAATATACGAATATGACACTGAAGGCAACTATAAGTCATATACAATTAATAATCTTGAAGGTAAAGTAAAGAAAATATATTACGGCGCGGCCTATGTCTCACTTGATGATGTCGCTGCTTATCTTTTTGCTTTTGGCGAAGGTCCTGCTAATTATCACCAGGCTAAAAGTCCAAGTGCGCAACGGGAAATGATTAACCTTTGGGGTCAATATGGACGTGTTAATGATGCTTATTATAGTAGTGATGTAACGCATTATCTTTATGAACCGTCCCTTCCCCACACTGATAATGGCGGCGAAAGAGGAGAAGACATGTATAACTATCATGAACTAGATTTTGGTTATACAAAAACACCGTGGGGGTACGGTATTCTAAGTGATGAGCCATATAATAATGGTGAAAGTATCAATCGCGGTACTGTACGTTTTGTTTATAGTGCATCTACTTATGAAGGAGAGCGGGGCGCTATACCAGTTGAACATCGTCACGTCTTTTTAACCTTTAATCACTATAATGATTTCGTTGAGTATTTAAATTATGAAGGCGGCTGGGGGGCACCTTTTGGGTGGATGACCGCTGGTAATGAATATGTTGCCGGAATGAAAGGCAATGATTACGGCCCGGGATATTATGAATTTGATGATCCTTATCCGCCCTCAAAGTATCCAGTTCCCGAAGTATTAACATTAAACGAATTACAAAATTTATTAAATCAAATGTAACTAAAATAGAATTAGTGAGATTATACGCACATATCCTTGTGCGTTTTTAATTATTTTAAACACACTAAGCAAATGATTAGAAATTATTTCGATTTCGAACTATAATTAAGGTCGGAGGTAATAAATATGAAACAACTATTAGGAATACACCACGTTACGGCGATTACGTCAAACGCCGAAAAAAACTATGAATTTTTTACTAAAGTATTAAGTTTACGGCTTGTGAAGAAGACCGTTAATCAAGATGATATCTTTACATATCACTTATTCTTTGCCGATGACCGCGGAAATGCCGGCACCGATATTACATTCTTTGACTTTAAAGGTATTGGTAAAGCAAAGTTTGGCACAAATGAAATTAGTCGCACTGGCTTTCGCGTTCCAAGTGATGAAGCACTAGAGTATTATAAAGCCCGCTTTAAGCATTACGGAGTAGCGCACGGGGACATTATTGATGTCTTTGGCCACAAAGCAATCTTCTTTAATGATTTTGATGGCGCACGTTACGCCTTAATTAGTGATCAAAATAATGTGGGGGTTAAAAGTGGTACTCCATGGTTACGCGGTCCAGTGCCCAATGAATATGCAATCACTGGTTTAGGTCCAGTATGGTTTACCGTTAATGATCCAAAACGGATGGAAAAAGCATTAGTAGATGTTTTAAGAATGCGTAAAGGGGAAACAAGCGGAAACTATCAAGCTTACTTTATGGGTGAAGGCGGTAATGGCGCGATGATTATTGTCGAAGTTGCCGAACACGGTGATATTGCCCGTCAAGGTTATGGCGCAGTTCACCACGTTGCGTTCCGCACTACTGATAAAGACCATTTAATGTCATGGGTACCGGAATTTAATAAAGTTCTTGCCCCCCACAGTGGATTCGTAGAAAGATTTTACTTTAAATCCCTTTATACAAGGCTTTACCCTAATATTCTTTTCGAATTAGCGACAGACGGCCCTGGATTTATTGATGACGAAGAAAGTTATGAAAACTTAGGAGAAATTTTAGCCTTACCGCCTCATTTACGGCATAAACGGGCAACGATAGAAAAAGCCATTGTCCCGCTTGATACAACGAAGTATCGCGACAATGAAAAAGAAGGGTGGGATTTCTTTAATGGATCCAAAGACAATTAGTGCGCTTTTAAAAACAAGTAAAAACTACACTGATTTATTAAGAAATGATGTTTTAGGCTATAACTTAAACTTAACGGAATTTGCCGTCTTAGAAGCCTTATATCAAAAAGGAAGTTTAAAAGTAAATGAACTTCATGAAAAAGTATTAGTGAATAATAGCACCGTATCCTATACATTACGGAAACTAGAAAAAGACGGCAAAATATCACAACGCAAATGTGAAGAAGATAAAAGAATTATTTATATTAGCTTAACAACAGAGGGCGAAGCTTTAATTAGTAAGATTGCCCCCAAGCATTATAAGTATATTCAAACACTAGGCACAAACTTAACTTTAGAAGAAGAGTTAACGCTACGTGAATTATTAAAGAAATTAAATAAAGGAGAGTAAACAAAATGATCCACTATTTTAAAGATAATAAAAGTGATAAAACGTTCGTGTTACTGCATGGCACGGGCGGGGACGAACATGATTTAGTGCCGCTTGCCCAAGATATAAACGGAAACTATAATATCTTAAGTTTAAGAGGACGGATTAATGAAGGAGGAATGCTCCGCTTTTTCCGCCGCTTTGATATGTTTAACTTTGACTTAGTTAATGTTAAAGAAGAAGCAGAACACATTACAAAGTTTCTCGCTAGTTTCAAAAAAGAACATAACTTAAAAGACTTAGTGTTACTTGGTTATTCAAATGGCGCCTCGATGATTGAAGCCTTGTTACTAGAAGATGATACTTTATATAAAGGTGCGGTCTTATTACAACCAGGACTATTAAAAGAAGACTTAAAGTTTAAAGAAAATAAAAGCTTTAAAGTATTTACAAGTGTTAGTGATAATGATCCTTATCTTCCGGTATCCCGTCAACAAAAATTAGTGAACGCTTTAAACGAAAGCTATGATGTAACGGTGTCTCGTCATAATAATGGCCACGGCTTAACTTATAGTGTACTTCACGACTTACGGAAGTGGTTAGACTAACATATGAACGCCAAGGGCTAACGCTAGGAAACCAAAAACCGCAAACACAATCATTAAAGTGTTATATAGTTTACTGCGAGGATGCTTTTGATCAAAGAAGAGAAAATAACTTAAAGAAGTAATATCAATTACGATGAGAACCCGGTGAAATACCGGGTTTTTGCTATCTTTAACGATCAAAAAGCGCATAATAAACATTAAAGGAATAAAGATAAAAAGAATAATATAGTAAGCGATTTGTAGTATTCCAACGAGTGAATCAAACATAGCGTTTCCTCACTTTCAAGATAATATAAAGCAAAGGACTTACGAATACTAAAAGGGTAAATAATGAACGCGTTAAAATATAAAATGCGACAAAAAGAATAAAAGCATTAAGTGTAATAAGTAAAAGATGTTTAATATTCATAACTTAAATCATCATATATTAAATAAGTTGATAAAGTTCTTGTTTCATCAATTTCAATAATCCGCGCCCCTCTTTTTAAATTTCCGTAGCCATTATAACCACTGATGCGGCCATAGGTGAGCTTAATGCCTTCATGGGTAAAAACAAAACTATTTTTATGGTCATGACCGACAAAGATTGCTTCACTAACGCCACTTTCAACCATCGCATCAAAAAACCCAGTGTCAATATTTTGTGAATATACGCCTTCACCGCGATGTCCTTTAACAAATGAAGCATATTCTTTTTCCATTGCGAGCCGATGCTGAATAAGCGGTACATGGGTAAAGACACTTGATTTAACATTATTTGTTTTATCCGCCAGTACTTTATTTTGAAACCATCCAACTTGCGCCGGACTAAAATGATCATATTTAGAAACTCCAACTCTTCTTAAACTTCGTTGTTCAGTTTTTGAATCTAAAAAGTATAGATTATAAAAAGGTGTGCCTTCATAATAATAATTAAGGGCAAAATTACCAACTCCGCCTCGATATAACTGCGGACCAACTTTAAATAATAAATTTTTACTTTCTTCAAAATCAATCGCTCCTAATAAGTTATTGTATTTATGAAAATCATTATCGTGATTGCCAAAGACAAAAGTCCAAGGAATGTTATATTCTTCCATAAACTTCGCAAAGAGTTTATATATTAAAGGGGCTGTTACTGATAATGTTTGGTCTCCTGTGAATACAATAAGATCAGGGGTCGTTTCTTTAATGACATTATCAATTAGTGTATATGTTAATTTATCAAACTCATCAAATCCATATGTTAAATGAAGATCAGTAAATTGCACAATCTTTAATGATTCTTTACTTAAATTAAGAGTAAAGGGGAGGTCATCACTATATTCAACCTTAAAAGATTGCCCCTTAATAGTAAGCAAGGTTGATAATAAGGCAAGTGACGTATATATTCGTAGTTTCATATGTAAGTTTTATGGTTATTTAAAGTATATTCAAGTGCGGTTAGTTCATAAACATTTTGAGTATAAGCACCTATTTTTTTATGTTCAAGGCTCTCTTCTTTTACAAAGCGCATTCCAATCTTTTCCATAATGCGCGCACTGCCAATATTATCTTTATGGCATGTCGCGTATACTTTTTTAAGGTTTAACGTTTTAAAGGCATAGGCAAGTAAAGCTTTTCCTGCTTCGGTACCGTAACCATTATTCCAATAAAGATCATCATACACCCATCCTAAAGAGGGGGGATTATTAAAATCCTTAAAGTTTATCGAACACGCTCCAATAACAGTGCCATCTTTTAAAGTTACAAGGAAGTCATGGTCAAGCCGTGCGGGATTATCATTTTGCAAGACGACATTTTCGACAAATGTTTTTGATTCTTCATATGTACTTGGCCCCCAAAACATAAAGCGGGTCACCGCCTCTTTTTGTGCGTATTTATGAACGGCATCAACGTCATCAAGAGTATAAGAACGTAAGATTAACCGTTTAGTCGCTATTTTCATAGTTTAACCTCAGTTTCAATGTTTACTCCATGATGATAACTTTCAAGATTCGTAATAATAAGACTAATAATGTTATCTAAAAAGCGATTACTATAAAAAGATATGTGGGGTGTTAAGCGTAAGTTTTCACGTTCCCAAAGTGGAGAATCAATTGGCAGTGGTTCTTTTTTAGTAACATCAAGAATCGCCCCGCGAATCAAATCTTTTTTTAATGCTTCATTTAAATGCTCTTCCACAACAATTTCGCCGCGCGCAATATTAATAAATAAGGCATTCTTATCCATTTTTTCAAACCAACTCATATCAATTAAATTTGTAGTTGCTTTCGAAAGGGGAAGCGCGACAATAATATAATCATAATGGGGAATAAGTGCCTTAACTTCATCTAAGTCAGTGTATATTTTACTAAAGTGCGGGGTTTTTACGTTGCGTCTACGGTATCCTTCAACCTTAACGCCAAGTCCTTTAAGCCGTTTAGCGATTGATTGGCCAATGACCCCTGCGCCTAAGATTAAAGCATTCGCTCCTTGTAATTCAATACTTGTAAAATAACGCCGCCATATTTTTTGATCTTGGAGTTTATGATAGACCGTTAAGTTATAGTTAAAGTTTAAGATTTGGCCAAGCACTAATTCACTTATGGCGACACTAGTTGTAGCCCGGGCATTTATTAAACGGATATTACGACTTTTAAGGTGATTTAAATCAAGTTCATCATAACCCGTGCTTAAAAGATGAATTGCCTTAAGACGCGGATATTCATCAAAGTTTTCCCGTTTTACAATACTTGGATAACCAATTATTATTTCCGCGTTATAATTTGTGTTAGGCGCAAAGGTAAAGTTTGCATAGGGTAATGCCCTTTGTAGACGCTCTTTTGTCGCTTCACTAAAGTCAGTTAAGCCTGTAGGATTGAAATATATTTGCATAGTTTAATTATAGCAAGTAAGCAAAAATTCGTTAAATCTTTACATATAGTTGTTATAATTAAATTAGAGAAATAGGAAAGGAGGTTTCAATTACACATGAAACTAAGAAAATTAATATTTCTTCCGGTGATCCTTGTAGCCCTTACAGGTTGTGAATTATTCGCAAAACCAGTACCTAAAGAAGAGGCCAATAAACAAGTAGCCGCGGCGATGACCAAGTCGATGACTGAAAAACACGAATCAGTTGACGGAACCTTAGGTTTAAAATTAGACGCAAAGTACATTGAATACGAAGATGTCGTAACATCGCCAAGCGTAGTTAATGAATTAGAAGCAGCTCTTGATGTTAGTTTTAAAGCTAAAGATATTAATAAGCCGACATTCCAATTTGCAGGAACGGCTGAAGGCAAATTATCCGTAAAGGAAGATAACGTCGAAACGAATATGATTAGCGGAAACGCAGCGCTTTATTATGACGCAAACTGGTTATACGCTGATTATAAGGTAACGGTTAAAGAAGGTGCGACTGCGCCAACAAATACTCAAGAAAACAAAGTGAAATTTGAAGTTGGACCAATTATTCTACCACCAGTGGAAGAAGCAGTCGGTGC
>CAYTKX010000036.1:0-7970 GCA_964438495.1 uncultured Staphylococcaceae bacterium | reverse complement strand
TGACTTTTAATAAAGCCGCGCTCATAATAATAAATCTTAACCTCTTCCCCGTTATAATGGGTTAATATTTCATTAATTGCGCTAGCCGTATCTTCACTAATTTCGGGTTTAGCGATCTTTTGCTTTTGCCGTTGCATTTCATGAAGAAAGATTGCTTGTTCTTTTAAGCTTGCAAAGGGGAGAAACTTTTTCATGCCTCTACTCATCGATTATGACCCCCAATTTGTCTAATTCTTTTCAAATATGTACTTGATTTTGTTAAAGCGTTTGCGCGCATTACTTTATCTTTACCAAAACGAGCGTGTAAATCATCAATCGTTTCCCAAAGCTTTTGTTCTTTCGTATTATAAGCGACGTAATCTTCAATTAAACTTATTTGTTCATGGGGGTCGCTTGTGAGTCCGCTGACACTTAAGTGCAGGGAACGGACCATCCCTTTAATTTTAAAGCGACTTAAAACTTCTAGGAAGGCATTATATAATTCAGTGTTACTACCGGTCGGTAGAAGAAGTGACATTGATTTAGAATACATTTTTGATTCTGGTTTACTGTTAAGCACAGCAAGCGCCACCTTTTTTGCTTTTAAGTTATTTTTACGCATACGCATACAAAGTTCATCCGTCATTTCACGAATTAAGACTGGTATTTCTTCTAAGTGATAATCACGAAATAGGACTTGACCTGAAGTAAGCGATTTATTTAGCGGTACATATGTTTCACTAAGATCAGTATTATCAATACCGTTAGCGTGATCCCAAAGTTGTTCCCCCATAATGCCAAAATGTTCTTTCATTTTAAGACGGGGGTATAAGGCAACATCTTTTAATGAATATAAACCAAGTTTATGAAGCCGTCTTTCATACCCAGGACCAATGCCCCATATTTTACGCAGCGGCTTAACATTCCAAAGTTTTTCACTGACGTCTTTCATCGTCCACCGCGCATAATAGCGAGGATCTTTTTTGGCTTCTAAATCAAGGACACATTTTGCTAAAAACATGTTTGGAGCAATGCCGACCGTAACATAGAGTTTTAGATGATAATAAATCTCTTTAATAATAAATTCAATAATTTCTTCGGGACTCTTATTGTATAGTTTTAAATAAGGAGTTAAATGTATAAAAGTTTCGTCGATTGAATAAGGGTACCAATCTTCACGGGCGAAGTAATTAAGTAATAAAGCGTTAAATTCAGTGGATTTTTCAATATATAGTTCCATTCGCGGTTTCGCAAAGATGTAATCAATACCTTTTGGTAAGTCAAATTTACGCATTACATTACTTAAACCACGCTCCTTTAAATAAGGCGTGACAGCCATAATAATTGTTCCGTCGCCCCGACTTTCATCACAGACGACAAGCGGAGTTTTAAAAGGGTCCAATCCGCGTAATGCACATTCGACCCCCGCATAGAAACTCTTTAAATCAATGACGGCGTATATCTTTTCCATTACCGACATTATACTCTATTGCGCTTTTAAAAATGGTGAAAATGAGGAAGAAAATAAAGGAAAAAAGTTATAGTAAAATAACTTTGTTCAAGTGAATTATGTTAACATAATAACTAGAGGTATAACATGAAAAAAATACATAAATACTTAATTGCTGGCATCTCTATTTTTGTACTTGCCTTAAGCATTACTAGCGTTATTTTATGGGGACCTTTATTTATTAACTTAAATAGTCACGAAATTACAAGTATTATCTTTAAGGATAACGCTGACGCTGATGATCCTTCGCTGCAAACTGTGACCGTGGTTACTGAAGCAAAAATCAATGCTATCACTACTGAACTACGCACAATCTATATTAGTAAACGAATCTTTAAATGTAATTGTGCGGGCCAAGTAATAGTTACGATTCAATATGAAGATGATAGTTTCACCGAATTTGATGGATATTATTTACTAAAGACCGATAAAGACGGAAAAACAAAGAAGTATACGACGAGTCATTTCGCTACACGTATTAATGAGATTTACACAAATTATATTGAATCTTAATACTTTAACAGAAAGCTTTACTAATAAAGATGCTTTTCACATAAAGGCATCTTTTTTTAACTATTTTAGTGTAAAATGTATTAAAAGGAGGACATCCTTATGGAAATTATTTTTTATGTCTTTTTAGGAGTATTAATTGTTTTATCAGCGATTATTATTGTATTACTCATTGTTTTATTACGGAAGAAAGAAAGTAAAGTTGATCTATCCGCAATTAGTGTTGATCAAAGTGAAACCTTAACCCAACTTAACTTTGTCCAACAAGAGCTTTCGCGCTTAAAACTAGAAATGAATAATGCTTTTATTGAGCGCTTTAATGCCCAAACTGAAAAATTAAGCGAAAGTGACCAAAAGTTTTTAAACACAATGCGCCAAGAAATTGATAATAAACTCGCAAGTCTTAATAAAAACGTTGAAGAAAAGTTACGGCTTGATGCCGAAAAAGGAGAAAAAACATACACTGAACTCGGTAAGAAAATGCAAGAGATTGTCGAAGCAAATAAAGAAGTGATAAGTCTTGGTGAAGATGTTAAAAAGTTAAATGATGTCATCTCCGGTGGCGGCACTAAAAAAGGAAAGTTTGGCGAGTTCTTACTCGAAAGCATTTTAGAAGAAGTGTTTGAAGGCACAACCGGTCTTTATCAAACCCAAGTTACCTTAACAAATCGGGCCCGGGTTGACGCAGCGATAACATTACCGCGTGAGAAGGCAAACTTATTATGTATTGATGCGAAGTTCCCATATGATAATTACGCTCGGATGTATGATGAAGAACATAACATTATTAAAGAAGCGCGTAAAGCTTTTAAAGATGATGTTAAAATGCGCATTGATGAAGTAAAAGATAAATATATTATTAAAGGCGAAACAATTGAATATGCAATGTGTTTTTTCCCAAGTGACGAAATATATCATTTTATTAATAGTGAAGAAGACTTTATTAAAGATATCGTTACTTACGCGAGAAAGCATAATGTTGTCCTGGTAAGTCCGGCAACCTTACAACCAACCTTATACACTTTAAGATCATTGATGATTGAATATAAAAGAAGTCAAAAACTAATGGAAGTAAATAAATTAATTCTTCAATTAGCGAAAGATTTTGAACTTTTAGCAAGACGGCATGATAGCTTTGATAAAACTTTCAGCGCCTTACTCAATAAGAAATCAGATCTTGATACAACGGTTGGTAAACTTGTCCGTCAATTTGATCGGATTAAACTTGATAGTGAAATAAAAGATGAAGAATAATGACCCTTTTTAATTAATAGTCCTTGCAAAACTTTACTTTTTTGATAAACTTTACAGAGTTGGGGTTGTAGCTCATCTGGGAGAGCGCATCGTTCGCAACGATGAGGTAGCGAGTTCGATCCTCGTCAGCTCCACCAAAAACATGAAATTCCCCCCAAAAGTTTGCCCACGTGTTGCGGTAAAACAAAAGGGGGAAGGTTCAACAATTTATCTTACTCTTTAGTAATGAGTAAAAAAAGAAAAGACCAAATAGGTCTTTTTTCTTTAAAGCCATAAAATATAAAAAAAGACCCTTTTTAAAGGGTCCTTCTTGAGTGAATTATTTTTAATGAATAAGAGCGTAACTAACTGTCGTTTCTCCGGTTTCTTCATCGGTGATAACGATTTTTTGATAAGTGTAAGTGCGGTCGCCATTGACTTTAATATTGATAAACACTTTATCGTCTACAAAGTCATATTCAACTTCATATTTCACACCATCAATTTTAACTTTTAGTTCTAGTTCATTATCTTCATTTTCAAGTTCGAGTTTAAATTGTTTAACGACTTCACCGTTTTCAACGACCATATAGAAGAACTCTTCTTCGTATTCATAATCTGCGTCACCTGGTGTACCTTCAATTTCAATCTCTTGTTTAATGTGGATGAAGTTTCCTTCTTTTTTCCAAAGCATCAAGCGAATTTCGGTTTCTGTTTCGTCATCATCAACATCAGTTTCATTTTTCGCCATGAAGCGATATTCTTCTTCGCCAACGATTGCGAGGCCACGAAGTTTATAATAACGGCCACGATGACGATTTCGATTTCTTTCCCCATTTTCATTTTTATCATCATCTTCATGTTCACGTCTTGCAAGTGCTTCATGATCTAAAGTAGAAGTTGATTCACTAACAGGAGCCATTTCTTCACTATCATCATCAAGATCATCTGTTCTTTCATCGATGTTGTAATAAAGTTTATATTCAATCTTTTCTTCACTATCAATATTGAAGGATATGACGTCAAGATATTTATAGTCAATACGATCACTATCTTTCTTTTCAATGTTGAAATTTACGCCGTTATTGAATAAAACATCTAAGGTCGCAACCGGAATGTTTGGATCTTCAGGTTGCGCAATCATTTGTTTGCGAAGAGCCTGCATTGTTGGTGAGGCACTAAAGCCATCCACTAAAGTAAGTGCGATTGTTGCTTGCATCGCAATTGTTTCCTTTTTAACAAGTGATTCGATTGCTGGTGCAGGTTTACAACCGACAAGCATTAAGCCAGCGCCGAGGGCGAGACTTAGGGTTAAGGTTTTTTTCATAATGTATTTCCTCCTATTATTAGCCTTACACTATAAATACGATTAAGCATAAGCTTTTATTGGGAAAATAAAAAAATAGTGATTGTTAGTTACTATTTATTTTTGTATTCATAATTATATTCACGTTTATTAATAATTGTTACTTCAATGAAGTAAGTTTGATATTCAACAACAATCTTCCCTTGGCGTTTAGCGATTTTAAAATTGTAATCAATATTGTTACGTTTTACAAAAGCGTCAATGTAGCGGCTATTTTTCCCTTTTATATCGTAGTTTTCAATTTCTAAATAGTAAGTTTCAATGCCATTTTCGACAAGTTTATATGTAAAGTTTTGCTCCGTGCCGCGTTCATTTTCGCTTTCAACTTCTAAGTAAGAATTTTCGCTATAAAAGATTTTAAGGCTGATGTCGGTTTCTTGATCTTTAGTGTCGACTTCGGTTTCCCCTTCAAACATATAACTTACAGTGTCATCAATAATAATTTCCCCTTTAATTTCCGTTTCCGTTTCATGATCTTCAACTTCCAGCTCAACATTAGCGAGCACGCGGACATTTTCATTAATAATATATTCGCGCGTGTATGATTCGTGAACACCAATGTAATTGCCTTCATTCTTTACGAAATTAAAACCACGATCTAAACTATAAAAATCTTCCACCAGCGGTAATGTTTGATCAAGCGTTGCTTCAAGTTCACTCGTATTCGCGGGAATATTACTTTTCGCATAACGCGGACTAAGCGAATTAAAGACACCGTCATTTAGCGGCGCGTAAAGAAGGGAAGAAGTCGACATGAAAATAAATTCGCCTTCTTTTCCGCCTGGTACTTTCATCCCTTGTTTTTCTTCTAGTGGTGGCTCACTTGTTGTAATTGGCGGTGTAAATAAACCGCGAGTTACAAATAACGTCGCGCCAATAATTAAGGCAAGCGAGACAAAACTAAGCCCTAATTTAAATTGGAAAGTGGAAAAGAACGGCTTTTTGCTTTTTTTACTAACTTGCCGCTCATTAAACTTAGCAATTATTTGCGCGGATGTAAGTTTGATTTCTGGCTTTTTGACATTTTCTTGAATGATTTTTTTAATGTCTTTATCATCGTGTTGGGTCATAATCACTAAGTCCTTTCTGTAGTTTTTTGATAGCGTTACTGTAGAGCCAAGTAACCGTGCCGAGGGGTTTTTTAAGTTGTTTTGCGATTTCTTTATGCGTTAATTCACTTAGGACATAAAGTATTACCACTTCGTATTCAATATCACTTAGTAATGTTTGCATCTTTAGTAGTAATTCATCATTTGTGTCATATTGATCACTTGTCGCACCCACAGCATCTTCATTTACATAATCTTCAATGTAAGTAACACGGTTTTCTCTTTTTAAGTAATCAAGCGTTAAGTTACGCGCGGTAATAAGCATATAGCCAAGCGGGTTTTTCCGTTCGTTTAGCTTATGTACATTTTCAAGGAAGCGCACATAAGTTTCCGCGAGCATATCTTCAGCGAGTTCACTATTTTTAGTAAGGGTGAGAAGTGAATAATATATTTGATATTTTGTGAGGGTATAAAATTCTTCAAAGTATTCATGCTCACCCCGTTTAAGATGATTAAGGAGTGCTATTATACGCTTTACTTTTTTATCGTCCATAAACACCCCTCACTTTAAATACGATTAAGGGTCGCTTTTTATTGGTAAAAAATATAAATACTTGTTTCATCTTCTTAATGGTAGCAAAAAAGTAGCGTAAAAGAATTACCATATGATAAGTAAATTAATTATTAGTTAAGTGTTGGATCTTTTATTCTTTGGATAGTTTTTTACGCACAAGCGGGAATAATAAAGTTAAGCCAAAAAAGGCAATAATAATGTAGGCGAAATGACGATTATTAGCGGGTAAGGAAAGTGTTTTCGCCTTCATTCCAAAAATCGGTGTATTGTTATTATCAACAAGGAAGTTATTAGCGTGCAACGCACTATAACGCGTAATTAATAGTAAATAACGTGCTTTTGTATTTTCAATGTCATTACCTTCAGCATTAAGGGCACTATTTTTATAAATTAATTTTGTGTCGCTATGCATATAGCCATATTCTTCACTAAGTAAAGCCCAAGTGCCGTCCGTCGCTAAAAGAAAAGCTTCACCCTCTTCACATAAAGGACCGGTCGCATTTAAGAAGAAAGTCGCAAACGCTTCGGCTTGCTCTAAAGGAGTAACATTTGAGGTACTTAAGTTCATATCATGACTGCCTAAGTATGTTGCGGTGTCAATGTCATATTGAATCCACTCTAATGACGGCTCAAAGGTTCCAGGATTTGTGGTAACACCACTTGTTACCGTGGGTTTTCTTACTAAAGTCTGATCAACTGTTCTAACTTCGTCGCTTGACCAAGACGTTCCTGGATCTTCCCCTATCTTTCCAAAAATATCGACATACTGATCCGTGCTACGTTTCTTTAAGGCTAGAGCATCGTTTCCATTAAAGTTCGTTATAGTACTAGTTATTGCCACAACGCCTTCCGGCAATGTTAATACAGCGGACCCATGTTTTATAACGATTGCTTCCCCATGCGAAAGTGTTCCGGAAAGAATTTGGTTATTACCTGCTGTTGAAGATCCATTGGAAAACAATAGCACCTGATAATCATTTAAATCAACCGTTTGACCAGTGCCGTTAAATATTTCAATGTATTTGTTATTACTTGTACCTTCTACATATTCTGAAAAGATTAAATCAGTGGCAACAGAATAAGCATCACCGATATCAACGCCATTATTTGTCACACGTACTTCATAGTTAGCGCTTTTAGTAACTGCGTTTTCACTATAATCAATCCGTAATAGTTGGGAGCCAATAAGATCAGTGTTTGGCTCTCTAATAATCGAAGAACTAGTAACATCGGCAGTTGTTCCATCATGATAATGGGCAGTAACACTTATGACACTGCTATCAAAAGTAGATTTTAGTTTTAAAGTTTCTGGCGCTCCGCTTATTGAGATAGAAGTTAGTTCTTTTACCGGAGCACTATTAACAGTAATATTGTAAGTTGCACTAACCGTTGGTCCATTTTGTGAAGCACTAATGGTAATTGTATGATTTCCGACAGTGGAAAGAGTTGTGCCCTCGGCAATACTGGTCGTAAAGTTATTAATTCTTTTACTTGAACTATCATCAAAATGACCAGTAACGATAAGACCATTTGTAGTAAAGGTTTCATTAACGGTGTAATTAGTTTTTACATTAGCAGTGTCTAAAGTAATACTTTCTAAAATAGCATCACTTACCCCGCCTTCAGCGCCAACACTTGAAGTTTCTAGTGCATTACTTGCGCCACTACCACTATATGTTGGATCATAGGCAATTCGTGCCCATTGTGGGTAATCAATAAACGGATTACGGTTCATTTGATAGTTATTAG
>CAYTKX010000035.1:0-8152 GCA_964438495.1 uncultured Staphylococcaceae bacterium | reverse complement strand
ACGAGTGAAGCTAAAAAGTTATCTCTGCTTTCGCTTGTCGGCGAAACAAGTAAAATTGTTTATCCAATTCGGGAACGGCTTGCGGATATCTTAAGTCTCATTGAAGTAAATATTGATTACCCTGAATATCAAGATATTGAAGAGGCAAATTACGCCTTAGTGATTAGTGAAGTTACCGCTATTAATAAAGAAATAGGCCGCCTTATTCAAGAAGGCCGCCAAGGTCAAATCATTAAAGAAGGTATTAAAGTAGCAATCATTGGTGCCCCAAATGTTGGCAAATCATCATTATTAAACGCCTTATTGAAAGAAGATAAAGCCATTGTGACCGATATTGCCGGTACAACACGCGACGTCGTGGAAGGGGAAATTAATCTTGACGGACTTAAGCTTCTACTTTTAGATACCGCTGGTATCCGTGAAAGTAGTGATGTCATTGAAAACATTGGCATTCAAAAATCAAAAGCTTCTATTGCCGCAGCGGATCTAGTAATTTACGTAAAAGACGCGGAAAATGTTGACCTTGAAGATGAATTTAGTAATTTAGTGCAAGATAAAAAAGTAATAACGGTATATAACAAAGCTGATAGAGTTAAAAAAAGAGAAGCCGGTAAACTCTACATTTCCGCCCTTGAAAATGATTTAGGAGCATTAGAAAAAGCAATTCATAAAGCAATTGGTGTTGATAAAGAAAGTTATGTACGGCCAAGTTTAAATAACGCCCGCCAATTAGCGTTGCTTCGTAAAACATATGAACAATTAGAAATAGCAAAGCATGAAGCAGAGATCGAAATAAGTCTTGATTTAATAAGTGTCTCACTCGCGCAAGCATTTTTCACCATTAAAGAAATATTAGGAGAAAACGTTGATAACGATTTAAGTAAAGAAATCTTCTCACGTTTTTGTGTTGGTAAATAAGATGTTTTTTGATACTCATTGCCATTTAAATGATAAAGCCTTTAAAGATGATATTGAAGGTTATATTGATAGAGCGAAAAAAGAAGGTGTTTCGCGCCTATTAATTATTGCTTGGGATGTAGCCTCAAGTATGGAGGCAATTAGAATTGCGGAAAAATATAATAATATATACGCTGCAGTGGGCATTCACCCTGTTGACGCAGTTAAAACTCCGCATAGCGACCTTAAAAAAATTGAAGCACTTCTTCATCACCCTAAAGTAGTCGCCGTTGGTGAAATAGGACTTGATTACCATTGGATAAAAGACGAAAAAGAAAGACTAATTGAAAAAGATTTCTTTATTGCGCAAATTGCGCTCGCTAATAAATATAAAAAACCAGTTATTATTCATATGCGGGATGCCATAAACGATACATACCAAACACTAAAAGCTAATCGCCCAATGTATAACGGCATTATGCATTCCTATAGTGGTCCCAAAGAAATGGTAAAAGATTTTATCGACCTTGGTTTTTATATTGGTTTAGGGGGACCGGTTACTTATTTAAACGCTAAAGAACCAAAAGAGGTTGCAAAGGTCGTGCCAAGTGATCGTCTTGTTATTGAAACTGACGCCCCTTATCTTTCCCCACATCCTTTTCGCGGGCGCCAAAATGAAAGTAAAAGAATACCCCTTATTGCAGAAATGATTGCGACACTGCGGGAAGTAAGTGTGCAGGAAATAGCAAAGATTACTACTGAAAATGCCCGTCGTCTATTTAAGATATAATGAGAAAAACATTGTTAAATACTATATTCGTCGTTGAAGGTAAAAATGATAGTGAACGACTCCATAAGCTTGGTGTTCCTTACATAGTAAGGACCGAAGGCACTAAAGTTCCACGTGAAACAATTAATCATCTCCGTGCTTTGTCTAATAAACATCAAGTTGTGCTTTTAACTGATCCTGATGGACCAGGTAAATATATTAGTGATTTAATAATTAAAGAAATACCAGAAAGTGTGCTTTTAAAAATCGATAAAAAGGATGCAATTAAAGGTAATACTGTGGGAGTTGAAAATATATCTTTACCTAATCTTAAAGCCTTAATAGCTCCTTATCTTAATTATACATATAACACTGCTTCAAGTTTACAGTTTAGTGATCTATTAGCCTTAAATTTAACAGGACCCAATTCAAAAGATAATAAAATTAAACTAGCCCATAAATTCAATTTACTTAATGGTAGCTTAAAGAATATGTATATCCAAATGCTCCTACTTGATTTAAATATTAACGATTTAGCGGAGGCCCTTAATGAATAAAAATGATGTTATTGAAATATTAACGCTAAATAACTGGTCGCCCCAAAAAGCGAAGGGGCAAAACTTTCTAATTGATGATGACATAAGCCGGAAGATTTCACTTCTTCTATCACCACATTTTGATAGCGTTTTAGAAATAGGTCCCGGGCTTGGCTCATTAACCGATCACTTAATCAAAAAGAGTGAATCCTTAACTGCGATTGAGTTAGATCGCGGTTACGCTAAATACTTAAAAGAAAAGTATCCAACCCTTAATATAATTGAAGGCGACTTCCTTAAATACTTTGTTCCACGTGAAACAAAGAGTGTCATCAGTAATATTCCATATTACATCACTACAAAAATCATTGAAAAAGTAATTATTGAAAGTCCCAATCTACAAGTCTTTGTGTTTATGACGCAGAAAGATTTAAAAGACCGCTTTTTTGCAAAGCCAAATAGTAAACAATACGGCCCTTTAGCGATATTATTATCTTTAACCGGTACTTTAGAACAAAAACTTATTGTGACCGCTGATAAGTTTTATCCTACGCCCAATGTCGATTCAGCGGTGTTTCGCTTTAAGCGCCACGAAGTAACGTTTGATATTAAAGACTTCTACTCATTTTTGAAGTTTATGTTTTTAAATCGCCGCAAAACAATGATAAAAAACATGAAAACTAAATTTGATGGCGAATTAGTAAACAATATTTTTAAAACACTCGATATTCCCTTAGATATTAGAGTAGAGGCTCTAGCGCCAGAACGATTATTAGAAATCTTTAGATTAACAAAGGAAGCACAATAGGATATAAGGCAAAAATGCGTAATATGGGGTATCATTAAGTCATGATAGTAACATCAAATGCACGGTTAACGATCAGTGTAAAAGCAAAACGGAACCACAAAACAGGCGCCATTGATTTAACAAGCGTTGTTTTACCAATTTGTTATCGTGATACGATTGCGATTGATGTGTTTGATTCACATTTTATGGATATTGTTCATTACGCTAATCAATCACTCCATATTAGTGAAAAGCCGATCGTTGATGTAGCACTGCGCAAAATGCGGGAAAAGTATGGTTATGAAGAAACTTTTTCAGTAAAGATATATAAAAACATTCCAACAGGTCACGGCCTTGGCAGCGGAGCAAGCAGTGCGATGACCGTCATTAAAGCGGTGTCGCGCCTCAAACGCTTAAAACTAAGTAATGAAGAGTTTTTAGAAATTGCGAAAGCAATTGGCCAAGATGTACCATTTTTTGCCGTAAATAAACCTGCGTTATTTGAAAACACTACGCAAAACATTACTCCTTTTAATTTTAATGTCAAAACCCATGTCTTACTTATCATTCATCCAACAATTATTGAAAAGAAACAAATGATTGAACGGTTCTTTGATGTTGGGGAAAGTTCGCAAAAAGATATTAATAAAGTAGTAACTGCTGCAGAAACAGGTTCTTTACGAGATGTCGGTAACGCTTTAGTGAATGATTTTAGCGATATAATGCTTAAAGAGATACCAGAACTGCAAAGTGTTATTAATGAACTTAAAGCTTTAAATGTTGAAGCTTACGGCATAAACGGGGCAAGCTCAACCGTCTTTGCCTTAAGTAGCAATCGAAATTTGTTAAAATATATAGGCGATAAATATCGCAAATTAAAATATGAAGTTGTACTTACACAAATATGTAAATAGGAGAAACATATGAAAACACACGCTATTATCCTTGCCGCTGGCAAAGGCACAAGAATGAAATCATTGAATAATGAAATATCAAAAGTAGGGTTTGAAGTATTAGGCAAACCGTTAATTAATTGGGTGCTTGATGCGGCGCAAAGTGAAATTACTGGACGGACGGTTGTCATCGTTGGCTTTGGTGGTAATCACGCTGCAAAACTTGTCGAAGGCAAAGCTGAAATTGCTTGGCAACACGAACAAAAAGGTACTGGCCATGCAATTATGCAAACTGCGCCCTTACTTGAAAAAGAAAAAGGTCACACTTTAATATTAAGTGGTGATGTCCCGCTAATTACCAATAGTGCCCTTAAAGCAATGATCGAAGAACATCGAAATGGTGGTTTTGATTTAACAGTTTTAACCGCAAAACCAGAAAATCCATTTGGTTATGGTCGGGTAATTAGAACTACAAACGGTGAAGTATTAAAAATTGTTGAACAAAAAGACTTAGAAGGTGATGAACATCTTGTCGATGAAGTAAACGCGGGTATGTATATTATTGATAACCAAAAACTATTCGCTGAACTTGTAAATCTTAAACCAAACAACAAACAAGGTGAATTATATTTAACTGATGTTATTGGATTATTTAAAGACCGTGGCTATAAAGTCGGCGCCCACGTCTTAAAAAACGCTGAAGAAATGCTCGGTACGAATGACCGAGTTCAACTTGCCGAAGCAGCGGAACTTCTTAAAAAACGCATCAATCGGCAACATATGCTTAATGGGGTCACGATTGAAGATCCTAATAATACATATATTGGCCCTGATGTTACTATCGGTCAAGACACTGTTATTAGTCCTAATACCGTTATTTTAGGGAAAACATCCATTGGTGTTAATAACCATCTTGGCCCAAGTACATATTTAGAAAACATGAAAATTGGTGACAATAATGAAATTATCCAAAGTCACCTCGTTGATAGTGAAATAAGAAACGGCGTTAAGGTTGGTCCTTTTGCCCGCATGCGCGGCCATGCCCTTGTTGAAGATAATGTACGTATTGGCAACTTTGTTGAACTTAAAAACTCTCACTTCCACGAAGGAGTGAAGGCAAGTCACTTATCTTATTTAGGCGACGCCGAAATTGGTACGAAAACAAATATCGGTGCTGGAACAATTACCGCAAATTATGATGGGGTTAATAAATCACGGACTACGATTGGCAAAAACTCCTTTATCGGTTCAAACGCCACGCTCGTTGCTCCGCTTAAAATTGAAGAAGGAAGTTATGTTGCCGCCGCTTCAATTATAAATAAGGATGTCCCCAAAGACTCGCTTGCGATAGCCCGTTGCCGGCAAGAAACAAAGGAAGGCTACGCAAATATCATTCGTGAAAAACAAAAAAAGAAATAGAAATTGCTAGATTATAAACTTAAAGGTGCGCAAAACGCACCTTTTTCTTTTTCATAAAAAAACCTCCTACCGAAGTAAGAGGTTTTAGTGTGTTTTTAACTATTAATTATTTAACAGTTTTCTTTAAGTTAGCGTGGGCAGCGGCTAAACGTGCAACTGGAACCCGGTATGGGGAACAGCTAACGTAGTCAAGACCGACACTATCAAAGAATTCGACTGAGACTGGGTCACCACCATGTTCACCACAAATACCTAAGTGGAGATCTTTATTGGCGGCACGACCGCGTTCAACAGCAATTTTCACTAATTGACCAACACCAGCTTGGTCGATGGTTTGGAATGGATCTTGTTCAAAGATACGTGCTTCAAAGTAATCTGGGATAAACTTCGTTGCGTCATCACGGCTAAAGCCATATGTCATTTGCGTTAAGTCGTTGGTTCCAAAACTGAAGAATTCAGCTTCAAGGGCAATTTCATCAGCAAGTAAGGCTGCACGTGGAATTTCAATCATCGTACCAACGTGGTAGCGAAGTTTTTGGCCGCTCTTTGCGACTAATTCTTCAGCTGTTTTTACGACGATGTCTTTAACGTATTTTAATTCCTTAACGTCTAAGACTAGTGGAATCATAATTTCGGGATGAATTTCTTTTCCAGTATCTTTTTGGGCACGTAAGGCAGCGTTAATGATCGCTGTTGTTTGCATGACCGCGATTTCTGGGTAAGAAACGTCTAACCGGACACCACGGTGACCCATCATTGGGTTAAATTCGTGGAGTAATTCGATCCGTTCGTGAACTTGTTTTGGATCAACTTTGAGTTCTTTAGCAAGGGCAACAATTTGTTCTTCTTCTTGCGGTAAGAATTCGTGAAGCGGTGGGTCAAGTAAGCGAACGGTGACGTTCATGCCAAGCATGACTTTATAAATTTCATAGAAATCTTGTTCTTGGAATGGAAGAATTTGATTTAATGCGGCAACTCTTTCTTCTTTTGTTTTGGCAAGAATCATTTTGCGCATAAAGAAGATACGGTCGGCATCAAAGAACATATGTTCAGTACGGCAAAGTCCGATACCTTCTGCTCCGAAGTCACGGCCGTGTTGGGCGTCGAGTGGAGTATCAGCGTTAACACGAACGCGAAGTCTTCTATGTTTATCAGCAAGTTCCATAATACGTGCGAAGTAGCCGGTTAAGACTGGTTCGACAAGTGGTAAGGAACCTTCATAAATTTGACCAGTTGTTCCGTCGATGGAGATAACGTCATTAGTCGTATAAACTTTGTCACCAACTTTCATTGTATGAGTGTGTTCATCGATAATAACATCATGGGCACCAACGATACATGTTTTACCCATACCACGGGCAACAACAGCAGCGTGGCTTGTCATTCCACCACGAGCGGTTAAGATACCTTCTGAAGCAACCATGCCTACGATATCTTCTGGGGAAGTTTCACTTCTAACTAAGATAACTTTTTCACCAGCTTCTTTACGTTCGGCGGCATCTTTAGCGTCAAAAGCAATTTTACCAGTTGCGGCACCTGGGGAAGCAGGTAAACCACTGGCGATTGGTGTTGTTTTCGCTAAGACTTTTTGGTCAAAGCCAGGGTGGAGTAAGCTATCAAGTAAGCTTGGATCAACCCGTAAGACAGCTTCTTCTTCGGTAATTAAACCTTCATCCATTAAGTCACAAGCAATTTTAAGGGCGGCATTAGCCGTTCTTTTACCATTTCTTGTTTGTAAGAAGTAAAGTTTTCCTTCTTCAACGGTAAATTCCATATCTTGCATGTCACGGTAGTGTTTTTCCATGGCGTGCACAGTTTCTTCAAATTGTTTGTAAACTTCTGGCATATTTTCATCTAACCATGAAATTGGAAGTGGAGTGCGAATACCGGCAACAACGTCTTCACCTTGAGCATTTGGTAAATATTCGGCGAAGATGTGTTTTTCACCAGTTGATGGGGAGCGGGAGAATGCAACACCCGTACCACTTGTTTCGCCTTTGTTTCCAAAGACCATTGATTGAACGTTAACGGCAGTACCCCATTCGTATGGAATGTGGTGCATTTTCCGGTAAACATTAGCGCGTTCGTTGTCCCAACTACGGAATACAGCGGTAACTGCTTCAATTAATTGGACCCGTGGGTCGGTTGGGAAGTCTTCACCTAATGTTTTCTTGTAGAACGCTTTGAATTGTTTTACTAATTCTTTTAAGTGTTCTGCTTTAAGTTCAGAGTCAAGTTTAACTCCAGCTTTTACTTTCATGTCTTCAAGCATTTGGTCCATTTCAGTTCTTGGTTGATTACGGACAACGTTGAAATACATTAAAATAAAACGCCGATAGCTATCATATGCAAAAGTTTCATTTCCTGTTTCTTTTGTCATAACTTCGGCGACTTCATCATTTAATCCTAAGTTTAAAATTGTATCCATCATGCCAGGCATTGATGCACGAGCACCTGAACGCACGCTGACGAGTAGTGGATTAGTTTTTCCACCAAAGGTTTTCCCAGTTTCTTTTTCAAGATTGGTAATTGCCTCGTAAATTTGTTCAATAACATATTTTGGTAATTTTTTACCTTCGGCGTAATAAAGGTTACAAGCTTCGGTTGTTACAGTAAAGCCTTCCGGAATAGGAATGCCAACTGAGGTCATCTCGGCAAGACCAGCACCTTTACCGCCCAGAATATTTTTGCCTAACTTTTGGGCATCTTTATTCTTGAACGAATAGACATATCTCTTTTCTGCCATATTTTTCCTCCTTTTTTCTCTAGCAGTATTTAACATACTATCGATACATATAATATCATAGATATTAAGTAATTAGCGTTTTAATCACTCTAAAAGTGAAAAAAA
>CAYTKX010000034.1:0-8258 GCA_964438495.1 uncultured Staphylococcaceae bacterium | reverse complement strand
GCGTTATTAGCGAAAATGCCATCAATAAATATTTTACGCTTTTTCATATTAGTTACCTCCATTACTATAATCAGTCGCAATTAAGGAAATGACACCCTTAACTGCATCCGCTGTTTTTGTAACTCCAGTACTGACTGGTTCATCGTCTAACACTTCCGCAGTTACTGCTTTACCAACGAGCGTTGCTTTAACTTGCGCTAAATAGTCACCGCCGTAATCTGGTGTTTCTTTGGAAGCGATAACGTGGAAGCCGACAAAAGTGCCGTCTTTAATCCCGACAAGGAAATGTAAGTCTGGAGCAAAAGCTCTAAGTTTTGCTTCATAGACGACGCCTGCTTCAACTTCTCCTTCTTTAACCGCGTATTTAAAGAGCACACCGCCATCATTTAAGGCACCACTTGTTCTTGTTGCCGTAAACGTATCTGCATTTTCGTTATTAAGCGCAAGCCGTAAGTTTTCAATCGTTGTTTCTTCCGGTTCCGGTAAGGCGCTACCGCTATAATCACGGGCGCATAACTCTAATACTTCTTTAACGGCGTTGCCAGTAATCGGAGCGGTAACCCCTGTATATGTGCCGTCATTATCAATTAAGACGGGTTGATCAACGGACTTCCCTTTGATTCGACTATCGACAAGTTTTAAGTAATCAGCACCAATCCCGGGTGTTTCTTTACTCGAGATTAAGTTAAAACCAGCGTAGACATTGCCTTTAAAGCCGACTTGGAAAATAAGATCACTTTCCCAGCCCGTCACATTCGCGTCATAGACAACACCGACCACTTCATTATTAATAACAAAGTTTTGTTTTAAAGTAACCCCTGCTTGTTTTAAAGGGTCTTCTAAAGTTAATTCGTTAACAGTGTCAAAACTATCAATTTCTAAGATCTTTTTATAACCTTCATATTTTTTATTTAGTTCATTGCGTTCGATAAAAGGTTGGGTTAATAAATGAACACCCGTTAATATACCGGCCGCACTTAAGGTTACCACCCCTAAAAACAAGGGTAAAAGTAACATTTTATTCATTTTTTTCTTTGCCATATTAGAATTCATAACCTCCTAATGCAAGTGTTACAGCGTTAAAGACGCGGTCAGGACTATAAGACATGCCCGTAAAGTCTTCCATGTTATAAAGCTCGGCTGAGTTTGCGTATGATTTAAAAGTTGCAATTTCTAAATCATAATAGTAAGAAAGCACTAAATCCTTTTTCTCCTCCCATTTACTCGCAAACTGTTCACTACTTGCCCCACTTAAGACGTGGAGTGTTTTAATCGTGTCAGTTAACGGATTTACGTAAACGTTAAGTGCTAAGATCATTTCTGAACTTGCTCCATCATAAGGAAGGGTTAAGCTTTCGCCGTAATAGACATCAATATTTTTAAAGGCGTCTTTAATGGCTTCATATAAAGCGCGTGAAGAATAAATCGCCCCCGGTAAGATGTGACCCCCGCTTTGATCAGGAATGGTCTCACCCGTTGTATCATCAGTTAAAACCGGCACTGGTAAAAGTTTAAATTCAGCGACATTAATCGATGTGTAGAAATTCTTTAATGTATTATGCTCTTCACTAGTTAAGCGGTCAGGCGAATCAATAACATCATAATCAATGCTTACAATGTGGTATTCGTTATTTAAACCGACAGTAACATTCGTGGTAAATGGTTGTTGTGAAGAGTGAGGAGCGGGACTATTATAAGTACCGTGATACTTCGCAAATGGTTCGTTGACGATTGGTGCGTCAAGGGTTAAATAGTGATTACCAATCTTTTGCAGGGCATCCAAAAGTGGCTCGGCCGTAATTGTTGCGCCAACGTAATCTTCTTCCACAAATAACTCAACTTTATCAGCGGCTTGGCCTTTAATTAAGTCATTTACTTTATTAAGGAAACGGCCACCAATACCTGGAGTTTCTGCTGAACTTACAACATTAAAACCTGCAAATACCGTTTCTTTTAAGGCAACTTCAAATTTTAAGCCTGGTTCATAGCCTGTAATTTCAGCGGTGAATATAACACCAACGCGCGCTGTGTCTGCGTTATAGGCAATAATGCTTTCGACCCCTAAAGTCGTCATTTCACTACTTACGGGTAAGGCATCTTCACCGTCAATCGTCGTTACTCCAAGTAATGATTTTTGATGGTCATAAGCGCCACTTGGTTCACTGCTTGAAATAGGATCCGGGGCTTTTTTCGGTAATTTCGCCGCACTTACACCCGTTAAAAGACCAACACTAAGTAAGACGGTAATGCCCATCGTCGTGTAAGGTTTCCACATATTTAAATGGGTGCGACCGGTATAGAATTTATCAATCATCGGCGAGATGACGTTAACAAGCGCAATACTAAAGGCCGTTCCTTCAGGATAAGCACCAGCAATGCGGATTAAGACGTTAAGTAAGCCGCCGATAACACCAATTAAGGCTTTCCCAAAGTTACTTGTTGGTGAAGTGACGGGGTCAGTAAACATAAAGATCGCCCCAAACACTAAGCCACCAAGACCAAATTGTAAAAGAATGTATTCGCCAATATTAATGCCAGCGATTAAAGCGATAAAGATACTACTTAAAAGCACGGTGCCAAATAAGAATACAGGAGTCCGCCAGTTAATAACTTCGCGCGCGGCAAGGACGACACCAACTAAGAGAATAAGCATCGTAAAAGTTTCGCCAATTGCGCCACTATAATTACCTAACCAGAGGTTAAAGAGTGAGACGTCACTTGAAATAGCGCCATTAATAAACTTCGTGCCACTCATCGCAAATTGACTAGTGACAGTGACACCCGCGTTAAGACCGCCAAGCGCTTCGCCACCAGGAAGATAAGCTTTTAATTGTCCGCCAAAGGCAAGAGCAAGGAAAATCCGGCCAAGCGCTGCCGGGTTAAAGATGTTACTGCCAAATCCACCAAAGGCGTGTTTAACGATAAGGGTAGCAAAAATACTACCTAAAGCCACGACATAAACTGGAGTGCCAATCGGGACGGTAAGAGCAAAGATCATCGCCGTTACGACACTGAAGTTTGATTTAATAAAGAAAACAATATATTCTTCAAACTTTCCATCTTTTGCTTTGTTATAACGGAAGCTACCGGCAATTAAATCACTAATGCCGGTAAAAAGAATGCTAACCGTCATAATGCCAATTGCTTTTAAGCCGTAATTTACCCCAAGGGTGAAATTATAAGCTACCGCGGCAATAAAGATAACTAAGAGGCCAATAACTAATTCAAGCATTATGTGCCCGGTTTTACGTTTACTACGTAAGAAAGGAGCGTTTCCACTAACGATATTCATATTTATCACCTACTTCTTTCCGGCTTGGTGAACGCGTAAAATTGTCTTTGATTTTTTCATTATGTCGGTTAGTTCAATGTTACTTGGACAGACATAACTACAAAGACCGCAGTCCACACAGCGTAATGTTTCAAGTTTTTCAAGACGGACATAGTCACGGGCTTCAAAAGCACGCATAATTTCTACTGGTTGTAAGCCAGCCGGACAATTGGTCGTACATTTACCACACCGTAAACAAGGAATTGTTCGTAGGTGTACTTTTTCTAAAAGGGTTAACCCACCGTGATTTGGTTGTAAGGCAAAATCAGCGTTACGGGCGGGATTACTTGTCATTGGTCCGCCTGGTAAAAGGTTAAACTCTTTTTCTTTATTAATTTCAAATTCGGCTAAGACGACACTTGCAAGCGTACCGACCGGTACGAGGATGTTTGTCGGATTAGATACGACATTACCGCTTACTGTAATTAAGCGTTTAGTAATTACTTTACCTTCGACTAAAGCTTCATATACTGCAAGCGCGGTCGTACTATTATTAACGACAATACCAATTTCACTTGGTAACCGGTCATAACGTTTTTTAAAGATTTCGTAAATTAGGGTTGTTTCCCATCCCATTGGATAACGGTCTGGGACTTCGACAACTTTTACATCATCGTAATCTTTACTTGCCGCAATTAAAGCGTCACGCGCTGCTTCTTTTTTAACTTTAATAGCGATCACAACTTCATTAGCGGCGGCAGCTTTTTGTAAATAACGCGCACCTTCGACAATTTTCGTCGCATTTAGCTTACTTTCGGTGTAATCAGTGGTTAAATATGGTTCACATTCAACGGCATTAATTAAAATCGTATTAATTCCTTCAACGTTATTATATTTAATCCATGTTGGAAAACCCGCGCCACCAAGGCCAACAATACCCGCTTCTTTAATTGCTTCGACAATATGTTCACGGGGATCGTTTAGCGCAACTTTATCAAGAGGAGCTTCTTCTTCCATTTTAAAATCGTTTGCGATAACGATATGATCACATGGTCTTCCAGTGTTAACATTCATCCGTTTTTCAATCGCACTTACCGTTCCTGAGACACTACTAAAAAGGGGAACACTAAATTGCTGTCTAAAAGCAATACGTGTACCAACCTTTACTTTATCTCCGACTTTAACAAGTGGATCACAGACGGCATTATTGCCGGCCACTAACGGAAAATATACAAATGGGACCTTTTTGATATCTAACTCAAATGGTTCACGAGCTAGACTTTCTTTTTTATGGGCGGGGATACGCCGCCTACCAATTGTTGAAAATAATTTCATCACTATTTCCCTCCATTGCGCTTATTATACATGCGCGTAAGGAGGGTTGTAAAGCAAATCGGTAAAAGATTATCTTGAAATAATAGTGATCATTAAACAAGGTAAAATGTTATTTAACACGGGTCAATTTTTTAAAAATGCCGACTGTTTTGTCGCCGACGTCATAACGGAACTTAAAATCGAAGAAACGCGACTTATGTAAAACGGCTTTTTGGTGAGAAAAGGCTTTAAAAGAGTGGATTCCGTGGTATGATCCCATTCCACTATTACCGACACCACCAAAGGGGAAATGGGGGTTTGCAAGTTGGACTACAGCGTCATTTATACCGACTGAACCACTACTTGTGCTTTGTAATACTTTCTTCATTGTTTTTTTCGATTTAGTAAATAAATATAAGGCTAAAGGCTTTGGTCTTTCATTAATAAAACTAATTGCTTCATCAAGATTTTCATAGACGATAATTGGTAAGATTGGTCCAAAGATTTCTTCTTGCATTACTTTCGAATCAAGCGGTGGATTTAACACTAGTGTTGGTTTAATCGTTTCTGTATTATCAACAAAATGGGGAATGCCTAGTTCTATTAAATATTCTTTTAGTCTTAAATAATGCTTTTGATTAATTATTTTTGGTAACCTTTCTTCTTCATCGGGGAAAAGATCAAACACTTCTTGGAATTCCGCAAGCCGCGGTAAAATTTTAGCGTCCATTAAAACATAATCGGGAGCGACACATGTTTGGCCATTATTAATGAGTTTAGCAAACTTAAGCCGGCGCACTGTTAAAGGAATATCAGCGTCTTCCGTAATAATAAAAGGTGATTTGCCACCTAATTCAAGGACAACTGGCGTTAAAGTCTCACTAGCTTTACGCATGACAATTTTGCCAACTTCCGGACTACCAGTAAAAAAGATCATGTCGTACGTTGCCTTTAATACTTCTTCGTTTACCGCTCTTCCCCCTAAGAAAAGTAATACTTCACCACCAGGAAAAGCTTCTTCAATAATCATTTTCATTACTTCAGCAATTTTAGGGGCGTAGGCACTTGGTTTAATAACCGCAACATTACCAGCGGCTAAAGCACCAACTAAAGGCACTAATGTAAGTTGTAAAGGATAATTCCAGGGGCTCATAATTAAGACTTGCCCATAAGGGTCTTGCATTACATAATTTTTAGCAGGAAATTGCACAAGCGCACTTTTAATACGCTTAGGTTTCATCCACCGTTTTAAGTGCTTTAAGGCAAAATGAATTTCTTCGTAAACAATGCTAAGTTCAGTAACAAATACTTCCCATTTATCTTTCCTTAAATCGAGAAAGAGTGCTTCATAAATCTCCTTCTCATACTTTTTAACCGCTTTTTGTAAGGCAATTAGCCGGTTTTTGCGCATTTGGTACGTTACAATGACATTCTTTTTGTTTGCTTCTTTTTGAAGCGCGATTGCTTTTAACATTTAATAGCCTCCTTTTAGTTCTCGGTAGAAACTTTCGAGTTCTTTATTACTATATATTAAAGGCGTCGGATATAAAGGCCGCGCCTCTTTATTGGCGTATTTTGCTAAAAGCGGAATGTCTGCTTCTTTGATTTCAGGAATACTTCTTTGAATATTAAAAACATTATTTAGTCTTTCAATTTCAAAAATAAAGTTAGTGGCAATTTCGCTATCACTTTCCCCGTTAGCGACCCCACTTAAACGGGCAAGACGAGCAAGTTTTTTATGAACTTTCCTTCCGTATTTTTTAAGCATAAACGGTAAAATAAGTGCGTTTACATAGCCGTGCGGAAGACCGTAGAATGCACTTAAAGGGTGACTTAAGGCATGAACATAACCAACATAATTACGCGTAAAGGCAACACCGGCGTCATAGGCAGCAATTTGCATATTATAGCGTGCCTTTTCATTACGCGGTTCAAAGTAAGCTTTTTCTATGTTTTCAAACACTAGTCTTACCGCATTAATTGCCTTTTTATTAGTAAACTTTGTGCCCCCGTTATTCGTGTAAGCTTCAACGGCATGCGTTAAAGCGTCCATGCCGGTTGTCGCCGTTAAAAGCGGCGGTAAACCGTACGTTAAACTAGGTTCCAGTAAGGCGTAATGGGGAATTAAAGCGTGATCATTAATCGCGTATTTTCGTTTCGTTTCACTATTCGTAATAACGGCGGCTAGAGTTGCTTCGCTCCCCGTACCAGCGGTCGTCGGGATGGCGATTAAAAGTGGCAATTTTCGTCGTACTTTTAAAATGCCCCCTAGTTTATCAAGTGACTTCTTCGGGCGAACGATAAGAGCGCCGACGGCTTTTGCAACATCTTGGGGACTTCCGCCCCCAAAGCCAATTAGGCTATCACACGCTTTTTCTTTATATAGCTTTTGCGCCTTTTCAACTTGTGATACGGTTGGGTTAGGCGTCACGTCAAAGAAAAAGACATAATTTAAGTTTGCTTCTTTAAGTGCTTCTTCTAGCGGCGTATGAAGCCCTAATTTCATTATATTTTCATCAATGACAATAAGCGGGTTCTTCAGCTTTTTATCTTTTAAAACTGTAACTAAATGAGCGTAAGAATTAAGTAATTTTGGTTCGCGCCACGGCAAAAAAGGCCGCACCAAATAGAAAATACCTTGATAGGTTCGATCAAATAGTTTGCGCATAAGAACCTCGTTTCCGTTTATTTTTTCAAAAGTTCGAGTAAGGCTAAGGTGCTTGTTTTCGGGTCAACATCAAGGAAAACATGACTTATGTAGCCTTTTTCATCTATGACAAAGGTGGAACGACGAGTGTCGACCCCTATATCACCATACCATACCGTTTCTTGGAAAACGCCATAAGCTTTAATGACTTCACGCGTTGGGTCACTAAGTAGTGTAAACGGTAAATCATAGGCCGTGCAAAATGATAAGTGCGATTCGACGCTATCTTTAGAAATACCAAATACTTTATAGCCAAGCTTTGCAAATTCATCATAATTCTTCGCAAAGTCCTTTGCTTGTAAAGTACATCCTCCAGTGAAGTCTTGAGGATAGAAATATATAATAACTTTTTGTCCGCGATAATCTTTTAAATTAACGACTTCGCCTTTTTGACTTTTAAGACTAAAAAGTGGTGCTAAATCTTTTACTTTTAACATAATGTTTCTCCTTCTCTTTTATTGTAGCAAAAAAGGGGGTTGGACCCCCTTTATGTGCATAACGTTTTTTAATAAGAAATTAAGGTGCTTTACCCTTTAGAAACTAAACGGTGCACTTAACTCTTTGGTCGCTAAGTTATAAAGACTGACGTAGTTATCACTGAAAAAGTATGTGTACCCTTCAATAATGATTGCCCGTTTTACACTGTTTCTTGTCGTAACTGTCGCTGGGTGTCTTACTTCTAATAGTTTACTAATTGGTGTTTCACTAGCGAAGTTAATCGCATACACTAAGTAGGCATAATGTTCTTGCCATAAATAAGTATCTTGCTCCTCGTTAAAGCTAAGATAAGAGATTGCAAACGGGAACCCAAAGACATTATGTTTAACACTGACGAGAATTGCTTTTATATAGTAATTATCATTTTTTTAAAAAATAATTATTTAATAATTATGAAATAATAAAAAATGCACTAAAGGCGATTACGCCAACAACAAGGCAATAAATTCCAAAGTAAATTAAGTGTTC
>CAYTKX010000033.1:0-8687 GCA_964438495.1 uncultured Staphylococcaceae bacterium | reverse complement strand
TTTTCACTGCTAAACATCAGCGTTAATACGTAAATACCTAAAGCGGTAACGGCAAGGTTCGTAAAGATCGTAATAAGAAACGGTACGAGTAAAAACTTACCGCTAAAAAGAAGCATTAAAAGATTAACGGAGTTAAAGACCGGAATAAAGTAAAGGAAAGGATTAGTTACCGCACTCCCAAACATCGTTGTGACCCCGGCAACCATAATAAGAATCATTAAAGGTGCGGCTAAGCCACCAGCTTCTTTAAGCGACTTCGCGTAAGCACTAATAAGACTAATAAGCATAATAAAGATTAAAACTGTGGATATTAAGACAAGAAATAATAAGACATAAGTTTGGAAATTGTAAACACTTAAATCAATGCTCGCCCCGCCACCTATAATTTTAGGAAGCGAAAGGATTAGCCCAATAAAGCTAGATGTTGCACTTGCCATCGCCACAATACTTAACGCGAGCACTTTGCCAAGGGCAATCGTACTTCGCTTAACGGGTGTAATAAGTAAACTTGCCATCGTTCCGCGTTCTTTTTCGCCGGCAATACTTTCAGGAGCGACCGCCATTGCGCCACTAAAAAGAAAAGTTATGAGTAAAAAAGGTAATAAGCCAGTTAACATCATCATACTAGCGTCACCCGTTTCCGAATGGTTAACGGGGGTAACGACAAAGGGTTGTAACACGGCATTAAGCATTTCGCTATAAGCAGAATACACATTCAAACTATTCATATTCCCAGCATTATAATGAAAGGTAACAATTGCGGGATCATTTTCGTCGTTTGCCGCAACTTTTGCTTCAAAGTCTATTTCATAAAAGACATATAAATCGAGTTTTTTCTCTTTTATTTGTTCAGCGTAATCACTTGGTGTTTCCGTAAGATATACATAACGGTCACCCGTCAGTGCGGGGAACGTATATTTAGGATCACTTGGTTGATTTTCAACGCGAATTATGAATGTATGATCTTTACCAGTGGTGACGTCTTTTATGACGTTACCCATGACCGAATACACGATAAAGATTAAAATACCTGGTAATAAAAGAGCCATAAGCATCCGTTTATCGGTGAAAAAACGGCGTAATTCTTTTTTGATAACGGTCCATAAACTTTTCATACTAAACTACCTCGCACTTTAAGATATTCTTCAAAGAAGCGTTTTTCAAGTGAATTTGGTTCACTAAAGTTCGTCATTGGTTCTTCAAAGATGAGGGTTCCGTCAATTATAACGCCGACGCGGTCACATATTCTTTCGACAAGCGAGAAGATGTGGGTTGATAAGATAATGGTTTTACCTTCATCTTTTAAAGCAAGTAAGAAATCAATGACCGTTTTTGCAGTTATGACGTCTAAGCCATTAGTTGGCTCATCAAAGATAATGATTTTTGGATCATGAACAATACTTATAACGAGTGATACTTTTTGTTTCATCCCGGTTGATAAGTCACTTACTTTAACTTCTTTAAATTCACTGATGCCAAATTGATCAAAAAGTTTTTCTTTGCGGGCTTTAGCGACACCATCATCAACTTTATGAAGTTTTGCAAAATAATCAAATAAGTAATTGGGAGTGAAAAAATCATCTAATTTAAGTTCACTTGTTAAAAAGCCAATTTGACTACGAACCTTATGGGGTTCTTTGGTGATGCTATAGCCATTAACGAGCACTTCACCAGTTTCTTTTTTAATAAGGGTTGAGATAATGCGTAAGGCTGTTGTTTTCCCGGCGCCGTTTGGCCCGAGTAAGCCATAAATTTCGCCACTATAAGCATTGAAGGAAAGATCATTGACGGCGACTCTTTTTTTAGTGTTCGTCTTTTCAATCTTTTGTTGCTTTTTGGATAGCGTGAAGGTTTTGGTAATATTTTTTACTTCAAGAATGAGTGACATAATTTCCTCCTAACTTTCTAATTATACATAATTAGTGCTTTTTTGCATGGCTAAAAGGTATAAATTAAGGTATTAATGATAATATTAAACTATGAATTTATTTGATTTAATGATTAAGCGGTTTCCCTTTATGCTCTTTGCGCTTCTAATTACGCTGATCGTTGAAACCTTTTTCTATTCTTTTTTAAAAAAAGGCGATAAAAAGTTTTTAATCTTTGTACTTTTAATGAATACTTTTTTAAACGCATTAATGAATGTTATTTTACTAAGTGCTAAAAGTGAGGAAATGTATTACTTAATACTTTTAGCTAGTGAAATCGTAACCATTATTATTGAAAGTCTATTGATTACTTTTATCTTCCGCTTAAAGGCAAAAGAAGTAGTAGGGGTAGTCCTTAGCGCGAATGTCGTCTCTTTTTTCATCGGCGCAGGTTTTTATACATTAGGCATCATTGACGAAAGAAAAGGGCCCACATGGTGGACCCTCATTCTTACCTTTTATGTTTTAATCTTTTTATGCAGTTTTCTTTTTACGACGCGCCAAGACAACAATAATGATAATAATCGGTATTAAGATAATAAGTAAGAAATTGGCCCCTACTAATAGGAAAATATTTACTAAAGTTTTTATTAAGCCAGATAAAGCGCTAACCCGACCTTCAAAAAATGAAACTTTTGTAATTTGAATCGCGCTTACTTCCATATCGATATCACTATAAAAGCCATATTGATTTTTGCTATAGGAGCCGTGATATGTTTCACCGTTATAGGTGTAACTTGTAATAACCCCGTAATAGGTTGAAGCTTTTAAGCCCGTTACTTCTGCCGAGTATGTATAAAGAAAGATTGGTTTATTAAGTTCATCGGAGTGAGAAGTACTTTCAGTTTTCGTAATTGTACCTTCAAGGGTATAACTTGCTTTAGTATAAGGGTTTAATAAGGCACTTACTAAAAGTTTGGGAACTTCGACTTTGCTGGAAAAGCGCCAATTTAGTTCGCGGGTTTCATTTTTTCTTAAATACATACCTGGAACATCAAGTGGACCATAGCCGTATTGCTCGTCACCATTTGCTAAAAGGATACGATCAAGCGGGACATAGCCGTCACCATTATTAGTAAAGGTTGTCGTGTAAGTCCAAACGTTAATACCATTACCGCCTTCAACAATCGCCGTAGCGGTGTAATCTTCATAATCAGTCGGTTGTGGATATGGGGCTGGGGAATTTGCCATTAAAAAAGGAAGTACAAGGATGAGACTTGTGGCGAGTAATTTTAATTTTTTCATATATTTACCTCAATCTTCATTATAGGGGCAATAGACCCTTTATTCAAAGAATGTTGCATTTTATTAACAATATATGTAAATCTTTTTAAGGTATTAGTAAGAAATATAAAGAAGTAGTAATTGAAATTGAAAAACAATATCATTTTTTGCTATAATGCAGTAGCGCTTCCATAGCCAAGTGGTAAGGCAATTGACTGCAACTCAATGATCGTTGGTTCAAATCCGACTGGAAGCTCCAATCAAATCTTGAATTGGTAACGAAAAAACGCCAAAAACATAGCAAAAACGCCTAAAAATAGGCGTTTTTCTCTAAAAAAGGGTCATCTAAGAGAATTAGACATTCTCCGAGACGGCCATTTTCTTTATTTAAAACTTACGTTTAGAAACTACGCGGTAAGAGTTTGAACTCTTTTTTAATTCTTCCGCGGTAAGAGTTTGAACTCTCAAAGATAAATAAAAAAGGTGACATCACGATAGAGATTACCAACCTTCAAATTTACACTAGATTGAAGAACCAAAGTGTCGAGACTATTATCTTCAACAAGGGATAAGCGTATAGCAAAAGAAGTACTGTCAATAATTTCAACTAGACGGACAAGTTTCTTAAAATCCCTCACGTCATGAAGAAGAGAATAGTTTTTTACTTGTTTTGAAAAACTTAAAAGTTTCTTGCTCGCCGCTATAAGCGATACCTTCCTTGTTAATGTTTCTAATTTGTTTTCTACATCAACCGATAGAAGCTCATCACATTCTGATATTTTACTATTTAACAATGAAGATGTTTCACTAGCAAATTGAAAAGATTGCATTGATAGTTTTCCTAATGCATTGTTCAATAATGCGAAAAGATTTTTAACAGTAACCATAACTCGATTTTCTCGATTTTTATCATATGCAAAAAGCGTTGGAATCTCATATTTTCCCTTTGGTCTTTCGATAACGAACTTGAGATATTTGTCATTAGTCTTCGAGTAAACAAATTGATAAAAAGGAGTAATCCTATCTTTAAACGGAATATAACCAGCAGCTTTATTCCTGCTTCGTGACATTCGTAATGCAATTGCCTTATCAAACACTTCAGGTTCAATGATTGGCTTATGATGATTCATAACCATTGAATCTTGAAGGTCAATAAGTTGTGAGCGGATAGCTGTCCCGTTTAAAGTATATGTTTTACCTAATGACATATGGCCAGCATACTTCTCATTTTGGACCATTTGTTCAATACCTCCCATAACCCATCTATTTTTACCGGTTGGAGAAGCCACACCTAAATCGTATAACTTATCGATTATTTCTCGGTACGAAAACTGATTTATATACATATCAAAAATAAGACGAACAACTGATGCTTCCTTGTTTTTAATCTTCCATTCCTCGCCTTTAATCTTATAGCCATATAAGTTTGTTGTAAAATTACCTCCCGCGCGCATTTTACGTTGAAAATTCCACCTTGTATTTTCCGAGATATTTTTTGCTTCCTCTTCAGCGTGCATTGCAAGAACAGTTAAGATCATTTCAAGGGACGGGTCAAGCGTTGAAATACCTTCCTTTTGAAATATAACTTCTATGTTGTTGTTTTTTAGTTCTCGCACAATTGAAATAGTATCAAGAATATTACGAGCAAACCGAGTGATTGATTTAGTAATAATAACGTCTATTTCACCCATTAAGGCCAAGTCAATCATTGCAGTAAATTCTTGGCGACCCTTGATGCTACTGCCACTCTTTCTGTCCTTAAATATGCCGATAAATTCATACTTCGGATTTAACCTTATTGAAGCTTCGAGTTCTTGAATTTGTAGACGGTATGATGAGTCCTGATGTTCATCAGCAGTGGAAACCCGAGCGTAACCCGCTACACGTTTCTTTTGACTATCTTTCCTGAGTGCGTGAATAACTTGAATGCTACTCATAAAGTTTAACCTCATAGAAAATCCCCCGATTTCCGTCTTTAGCAACATACATCCTTCGTAAGATACTTTCATCTTCAACGATTCGCTCATAAGTTTTTAATAATTCGCTTTTGGTTTTAGTCGGTGAAATAACGAAAATCAACTTTTTACTATCAGCAAGAATGAGAGTGAAAATATCTTTGATACTTACTGAAGATTCATCCGAATGCTCTTTGGCAACTATTGATTTTATATAATCAAGACGAACAGAAGAGGTAACATTAACGACCAGTTCCTTTTCAAGTTTTTCAAGTTTACTTTCATTGTGAGTGATTTGATTATAGATATGAATGGCGTCCGGATTTTCACTGTGCAAACCTTCTATTTTAATATATAATTAAATTGAAAGAATAACATTGGTTTAAAAGCAATTAAGTTATAAGGAGGACTTTATTGTATTATGAAAAAATATAAAAAGATAATAATGGCGTTATTACTGCAGTTTTCCTTATTGGGGTGTAATCAAATAGAGGAAAATCCGACTATTGATTTTGAACTTGGCACTAGAACAACAAACTATTTTGATATTCAAAGCAGGGATTCATTATTAGAATTAGTAACCTCTGTTCCAGAATTGATAGATGTAATGAATGAGAAAGAATTTTATGTAACCCCGATGTATGAAGAAGACTTCTTTGAAAACAAAGCATTAATTCTATGGTTTTTTACTGCAAGTAACGATCGAAAATTTGATATAAAACTTGAGAAAATTGATGAAAATACAGTAAAAATAAAACGAGTTTATGAACCAGGTGTGGAAGCCCCAAATACGATAGTTGTTCATAAAAAGTTTTTTATAGAACTAAGTACGGAGGATATTAATGGACTTTCTTTCATTGAATAGGAGGGCAAAGTGAAATGAAAAACATAAAAAAGGTTTTGAAAAGTTTAAAGTTGAAAAATGGTACAAGGTTGTTGAGTTTGCTTGTTACTCTTCTCGCAGTCTCCTTAACCAAAAATAATGTGAATTTAGTTAAGGCAGAAGCTGAAACAGTAGATGCGATATTGCAACAAAAGCGAATTCCTACATTACAAGATGATTTTGATGATAATAAAGTTGTTGTAGTTTTAAATCAAAAAGATAGTAGTTTTGACAAAACAGTAGAAATTCAGGACTTTGGGATAAATTTGGAGCGGGCCGGTTTGATTTCTTATAGTATTTATGATACTGATAAAATTGTCGATAAATTTAAACTAAAAACATATGGTAAATCAATAATTAAAAACCATGCGATTATAAGTGATTTATTCAACTTTGATACCGCTAAATATAGTAAAGGTACGAAAGATAACGAACTTTTTAGGATATTATCAATCGAATTGCCGGTTAGAGGAAAGGATAAAGTTCTACAGGCAATTGAGGAGCTTGAAAAATCCGAAATTGTATATTCAGCAGAACCAAAATACAACGATAACGCTATTGATTTATGGATACCTAATGATACGTATTTTACAAATAATCAATGGGGATTAACGGGAACAAACGGAATAAAAGCTGAGGATACATGGGATTATACAAGGGGAAATTTAGACATTCGCATTGGCTTATTTGAGTCGGGTGCACAGCAAAACCATCCTGATTTAAACGGACGGTTTATCGACCCGAATTTTAATATCGGAGCAAGAGATCATGGCACACATGTTGCAGGAATAGTTGGCGCTATATCAAATAATAGCAGAGGAATAGCCGGAATTGCACAATCAAATATGCTTTTATTAAATAGAAATGATTTTGTAAACAGTCTTTCATATGCGGCAAACCAAGGGGTTTGGATTATAAATGCAAGTTTTCAATATACTAAATCTGATTCAGAAGGTTATGACATACCTGCCAATTTAAATACAAGCCATGCAGCCGCGATTTGGGATTATGGAATGTTAGGTGGATTATTGATTTGTGCAGCAGGAAACGGAATTCGCGGAGTTGCTCAAAACAATGATATAACACCCTCTTACCCTTCATCGTATTCAATTTATACAATACCTAGAAAAACAAATATTTTTGGTTTTGAAACTCAACCCGCAAGACCAATTACAAATGTAATTTCTGTGGGATCTATAGACAGTGATGGTCTGCGTAGCGATTTTTCCAATTACGGCCCTAATAGTGTTCAAATTTTTGCTCCTGGCAGAGATATTCTAAGTACATTTCCTACAACGAATTGGGGATCAAATGTAGATGACTATAATCAAGTTGCACAAGGGTATGCGATAACAAGTGGTACATCTATGGCAGCGCCACATGTAACTGGTGTAGCAGCTCTTATACGTTCACTTGATATAAGTTTAACACCCGTACAGATAAAAAATGCTATTTTGAATAATGTCAGCTATCCTATGGATGGAAATGGGAATAACCCATTATCGGGGCTTTGTTCAAGTGGAGGCATACTGAATGCATACCAAACAATAACAAGTGTTGCCTATTACTATAGTATATCGGGAGACAACGCAACTATACAAGGAGTTAATTTCAATCCGATTGGTCAATTAATATTACCAAACACCATCGGTGGGAAAACCGTCAACGAAATAGGAATTTCGGCGTTAAGTGGCAAAAGCCAACTAATTCAAATTTCAATTCCCTCTACCGTAACTCATATAGGTAGCAATGCATTCTTAAATACAAACAGTGCCCGCATCGACTTAGTGGGTAGAACAAGTTCACCTTCAACATTTGATGCGAATTGGAACCCTTCAAATAATCCTGTTTATTTTAATGGTGTTGAGTGCCTTCATACTTCAAAAACGCTGACGTATATAAGTGGTGGGAAGCACGGATTAATGTGTAATCAGTGTCGAACATCAACAAACGTTACTGAGCATCCGTCGATTAATTTATGGATGAATGAGAGAGAACATCATTCAAAATGTAATTGCGGTTTAAATCAAGTAATGGCTCATGTAGTGTCAAGTAGTGATCCAGGATATCCTTATAAAACCTGTTTATATTGTGGTGGTCCTGCAAAAGACGCGATTGGTCAGTATGATAAAGGAAGTTCAATTATCACAGTCGTGCCATCATTATTTATTAAAGAGTATTTTGGAAACGGAAGTTACATACTTCAAAATGGGATTTACGTCATATCAGACGAAGACTTAAGTAGTTTTTATGATGGAACTTTGATTCTACCTGAAAAGTGTGACGATTGTCATGAACATTTCGAACTTCATAATTGTGTTGATTGTATGTACAACTAGTTAAAAGAATTTTTACTATTGAATTTTCATGAACTATCACCAATAGGTTCGGTAGCAACCTGAGTTAAGGATAGGAATACGGGTCAGGACTTTCAATAACTTTAAAAGAAGAGCGCATGGCGCTAGCATAAAACAAAAGTCGCTGGGTGTAGTGCCTGGTGACTTTTCTAGAAAATGTGCTGAAACAACAGCAAAAAGTTCATGAATTAGTGCTAAAACCCTTTTATAACTTAATTGACCAAGGCGGTTAGATTTGAACTCTATCGCACCGAAAAAAGGGACACAGTTACTCATACTTTCCACCATTTACCCAAACTCGGCACAAATTAGCCCTTTTATGAAAGTTCCCAAACTGTCT
>CAYTKX010000032.1:0-8787 GCA_964438495.1 uncultured Staphylococcaceae bacterium | reverse complement strand
ATTAGCGCGCCCAACAAAAATGAAGTTTTCCTTAAAACCCGAATCACTTAATGGCATCTTTGGCCTATCATTTGCGATTAAGGATAATAAAGGCGGACCGCTTAATATTATTTTTGATTTTAATAGTGACCGCTTAAGTTTTTATAATGTTAGTTTTGACAAAGTAAATGATGCTTTGCCACAAGCTTATGTCCCGCTTCAATTAATGACAGGCCAAGAAGTAGAAGTAACCCTTTTAAGCGAAGGCGAATGTTTAACGCTTTATGTCGAAGGTCATTTTGCCCTAAGTGTTCGCATGTATGAGAAAAGCTTAAATAATTTTGGCTTTGTTAATGATGGCGCTAAAGTCATAGTAAAGGATGTCCACTTTTATGAATAAATTAATTACAATGGGTGAACTTTTAATTGATTTTACGGCCTTAGAAGTCGGAGCGTTAGCCGATGTTCACAGTTATCAAAAAAACGCTGGCGGGGCTCCGGCAAACGTCGCAGCTACGAATGCTCGTTTAGGCGGCAATTCAATCTTACTTACGAAACTTGGCGCTGATGGGTTTGGTGATTACTTATATAACACGGTTGAAGAAGCTGGTGTAAACGTAAAATACATTAAACGTACTAAAAAACATCTTACGTCCTTAGCCTTTGTGGCCTTACGGGAAGACGGAGAACGGGAATTTTCTTTTTATCGTCATAATACGAGTGATTTAAATTATTGTCCCAAAGATGTTCCTTCATCAATTTTCGATGAAAATTCGATATTCCACTTCTGTAGTGTTAGTCTTATTGATTCACCAATGAAAAAGGCCCATGAAAAGGCCCTTAAAATTGCGAAAGAAAAAGGAACAATTATTAGTTTTGATCCAAACTTACGCTTTAACTTATGGCCTGATAAAAAATCCCTTAAAAAGACAGTAAATGACTTTATTGGTTACGCAGATATTTTAAAGTTAAGTGTGGATGAACTTTATTTTATTACCGAGACTTATGACGAAGAAGCGGCCATTACAAAACTTTTCGCCCATGATATTTCAATGATTATCATTACGAAAGGTTACGCCGGAGCGCGTTTATATTTTAAATATGGCCACACCATTAGTGTTAAAGGCTATAGTGTAAAAGCAATTGACACAACCGGAGCAGGAGATAGTTTTATTGGTGCCTTCTTACATAAATTACTATCAACCAATGTTAAAAAGAATGAATTATTAAGTTCAGATATTCCGTATGAAGAATATTTAGACTTTGCAAACAAAGTTGCCGCCCTAGTGTGCACTAAACTGGGGGCGATTCCGAGTTTACCAACGCTGAAAGAGGTGGAAAATGCACCTTTTTAAAAAAGGGGTCGCTATATCGATTATCGTACTCTTAAGTGGATGCACTCCACCCAAACCATTTACTAACTTTGACTTTGAACATGGGGATTTTAAAGGCTGGACCATCCAAGGTGACGCCTTTACGGTCACAAACGAAGTTCATTATGATAACGGGAGACGCTATTATTTACCGCATAATGATTACCATGTTGTTGGTAACAAAGAAAAAGCGGGAACCCTTATTTCGCCAACTTTCAAAATATCGCAAAGTGGATACATTTCTTTTTTAATTAGTGGCGGCGAAGACGTAACAAAAACTTATGTCAGTGTTAAAACATTAAAAGATAAAAAGGAAATTAAAAGAATTAGTAATGACTATTATTTGGCCCCTTTTCAAACTGATACATATGTCCGTTTTAATGTTGATTTAAGAGAATATTTCGGAAAAAGTGTTTATGTCGAAGTGGTGGATGAAAGCGCCGATAGTTACCTTAATTTTGATGACTTACGAGTGAGCATTAGTGAAGAAGAACTAATAACTTTAAAGGATGACACTAATATTCGCTTAGGTATAAGCCGGAGTGAAGATATGCGCGAAGCAGCAAACCTCTACATTAAACTTAACGCATGGAAAATTAATGATGAACATCGCTTTAATTACCATTTTATGGGACAAACCGGCTGGATTAATGATCCGAATGGTTTTTCATATGCCCATAATAAAATCAATCTCTTTTACCAGCATAACCCTTATGAAACGGTATGGGGCCCAATGCACTGGGGTCACGCTTTATCAAGTGACTTTGTAAAATGGGACTATGCCCCAATTGCCCTTGCACCAGACCGCCATTATGATAGTGTTGGCGCTTTTAGTGGCTCTGCAATTGAAATTGATGATAAATATTATATTCTCTACACTGGTGCCTCAACTGATGGCCAAGTTCAAGCCCTTGCAGTGTCCGAAGATGGCGTTACTTTTGAAAAGTATGAAGCTAATCCAGTAATCGGGGAACACCAGTTGCCACCAAACGCAACAATTGCTGATTTCCGCGATCCCAAAGTATTTAAAAAGGATGATAATTACTACGCAATTATTTCCGCCCGCCATACCAATAATCAATATAGTTCATTATTACTATATCGCAGTAAAGATATGTTTAATTGGTCGTATGCGGGTCGTACTTTTAGTAATAATGCGCTTGTAAGCGATAAACTTGGTATTATGCTTGAATGTCCTGATTATTTTAATGTTGATGGCCAAGATATTATTATCGTTAGTCCGCAAAGTGTCACCAATCATCGCAATAGCGATGGTAACGTCTATATTAAAGGACAAATGAATTGGCAAACCGGTGTTTTGGAAAATGTTGATTATGAAACAATTGAAGAAATTGATCATGGATTTGATTTTTACGCGCCGCAAACAATGGAAATGCCCGATGGACGGCGCATTATGATTGCGTGGATGGCGGGGTGGAATCGCACGCCTGTTACTCGCGAATTTGGTTATGTTGGAGCGATGACTTTTCCGCGTGAATTAAGTTTTAAAAATAATAAGCTATATCAAAAACCAGTCGAAGAACTTAAAAACTATTATAAAAACCGATATAAAGATGAAGTAATAATTAATGATAGTTTTAAAGAAATTCCAGGACTTTACGGACAAAGTAAACATATTAGTGTTACCTTTACTCCAAACGATAATATTGTTAATTTACTGCTATTTGCTGATAATGAACAAAAGGGAATTAAAGTTACATATAAAGATGGAATATTAACTTTAGACCGTTCCCTTTTAAATTATGGATACTTTCCAGCCGAAGATAAGCATAATGTTATAGATATGCCGGTCAACCTTATCGAAGGTAAGTTATCGTTAGAATTTTTACTTGATAAATACTCACTTGAATTATTCGTAAATGATGGGGAAAAAGCGGCGACTTTAACGACAATGACAAACATAAATAACACCAAGTTTCTTGCAAAAGCGAGTAATGATACACCTTTATTTATTGAAGGTCATGATATTATCATTTCTTAACTATTTTCACACCACTTTATTAATAATTAAAGTAAAATAATCTTAGTAAATTTAAAGGATTATTTATGATAGAAATTCGCCTTGCCACCCTTAATGACCTTCCCTTCTTTTTAAGATTAGAAGAAGCTTCTTTTGCGGAAAATGAACGCTTTAGTAAAGAAAATATTATTTACGCGATTAAAAGTGAAAATCAATTTGTCTATGTTATTTTAAAGAATAAAGTCCCCGCTGGTGGGGCTATTTTACATTTACATAAAAATGTGTGGCGCTTATATTCTATTGCCGTCCTTCCTGAATATAGAAACCTTAAGTTAGGTGCCTTATTAGTAGAAGAAATCATTAAACGCGGTAAAGAAAGGTATCTACAAAAGATTACTTTAGAAGTCAATAAAGAAAACATCGGTGCGATTCGCTTTTATGAGCAATTTGGCTTTCGTTTTGTCCGGGAATTAAAAGATTATTACGGTAAAGGCACGATTGGCCATAAAATGGAGCTTATTTTTTATAAACCATCGACCAAACTTGAAAATATTGTCGTCGTTGATGATGATTTACAGTTTCTTGATGACTTAACAAACATTCAAGTAACAAAAGCTGAACGTTTTATTAATGACCCGCGCTTTCAAAACGGCGACTTTCGGGTATTTAATTTATGCACAAGTTACGCCTATCAAACAACAGGTTATTACGTCTCACTTTTTGCGGCCGCGCGCGAATTACGAGCAATTCCAAACATTGCAACGATTGAAGACTTTAATGATCGCGCTATTATTACATCAATAAGTGACGAAATCAGTGAACTAATTAAAACAAGTTTACGCCATGTTACGACTAATGCTTTAACGATTAATGTTATTTTTGGTAAAACAAGTGACCCCAAGTTAAATACACTTGCATATCGGTTATATAACTTATTTCCCGCGCCTTTTTTATCGTTTACCTTCATTAAAGATAAAAGATGGCTCATCAGTGAAGTAAAACCCATTGCCCCGCAAGATGTTATTAAAGATGACTTTTTTAAAGAAAGTGCGCTTAGCTTTTTTGCCCAGAAAAAGTTCATGAACCCGCGCTTTAAAAACTATAAATACGACTTAGCGATCTTAATAGATGAAGAAGACCCCGCGCCACCATCAAACAAAATGGCGTTACGTCGCTTTTTAAAAGCTGCGAAGAAGATGGGCTTTTACACTGAGCTAATTACAAAAGACGATTATCATCGCTTACGGCAATTTGATGCCCTTTTTATTCGCACAACAACAAATCCTAATGATTATACGTATCAATTTTCTCGTCTTGCCTACGCTGAAGGATTAGTAGTTATTGATGACCCATGGTCAATATTACGCTGCGCTAATAAAGTATTTCTCCATGAAAGTATGAATACCCATAATATAAAAACACCCGATACGATGTTTGTAACTAAAGATACACCTTTATATTCATTAGAAGAAAAACTAGGGTTCCCATTGGTCCTTAAAAGACCAGATAGTAGTTCCTCACTTGGTGTTTTTAAAGTCAATAATGAAAGTGAATTAATAAGTAAACTAGATATATTATTTCAAACTAGTGACATTATCTTAGCCCAGCAATTTTTAAAAAGTGAATTTGATTGGCGCGTTGGCGTCCTTAGTAATAAAGCTATTTATGTATGTAAATACTTTATGGCGAAAGACCATTGGCAAATCTATAACTGGAAGCCAAACACAAAGTCCTTTGCCGTCGGTCCTGTCGAGACCCTTTTAGTCGAAGAAGCGCCTAAAAAAGTAATCGAACTCGCGCTTAAGGCCGCCGCGATCATGGGAGACGGTTTCTATGGAGTGGATATCAAAGAGCGAAACGGGGAAGTCTTTTTAATTGAAGTTAATGATAATCCAAGTATTGACCGCCACTGGGAAGATCAAAAGCTTGGCGATAAACTTTATGAAATGATTATGGAAGATATTTATAAACGGATTGAAGAAGCGCGCACAGTGAGAACCCGCCTTTCTTTACCAGACACTGATTAATATCTAAATATTATAAAAAGAAGTTGAAATTGCTTAATATTTGCCTAAAAACTACTAAATAAATACTTTTAAAAGCATCCCTATTTTTATATGGCTTTACGGTGTAAATGTTATGGCTTTTATGACATAATAATAAAGCATTTAAAGGAGGTACGGTTATGTTTAAAATTGGAGTTATTGGTTCAATCGGAGTTGGTAAATCAACTTTTATTAATTATCTAGTGCAAGAGATTAATAATTTAGGAGTAAAAACGTATGTCTATGGCGAACCAGCGATGGAAGACGAAGCGACCCATAAAATACTTTTAAAGTTTTATGAAGATACAAAAAAATACGCTTTTGCGCTTGAATCTTCAATTACCAAAGTTTATAACCGCTACTACAAAGAAATTGATGAATTATGTCGTCATCAAAAAGAAGGGGTTGTCATTATTGACGGACCTTCTAACGGCGACATTTATTCGCGTATTTTCTTTAAAAATAATATCTTTACCAATGAAGAACAACTTGCTATCTTTGATGAAGTTGTTGACTTTGAGATTGATGTGATGATTTATCTCCAAGAAAGCGCAGAAGAAACAATAAGACGCATTAAAAAAAGGGACCGCGGCATGGAAATGGCAAATCTTGATTATATCTATGATCATGTCCGCGATTATCAAACCGTTATCCCTCATTATTTAAAAAGAAGATTCCCGCACGCTAAAGTATTACATCTAAAAGATTTCCCCGATGTTACATCAATTGATTACGATACTTTTGTCAAAGACTTAGCCCGCCTTTTAACGAGCAATAAGCAAGTAACAAGCATTGATTTTAAGACCCTTTCCCTTATAAACGCTTAATAAGTTTTTAGTGCTTTGTTTTTATATCATATTAATATATAATAATAATGCATTGACAAGAAGTAGTAATGTAGATCATTGTTTTGAAAGCGAAGGTTGACAGTGAAAGAACCGAAAAACAACCTACATGAATTCACCTTGGAGCAGGTAGATGACCCGTTGACGTGCGTTAAAGTCATAACTAAGAGTGGCAAAATAGGATGGTACCACGGCGAAAGTCGTTCCTAGGGGAACGCTTTTTTATTATAAAGGAGAATATATGCACACAGATTTTGAAAAAATTAAACAAGAAGCGCTAACAAAAATAAACCTAGCGCTTGATCTAGGGATGCTTGATGAAGTCCGCAATGTTTATTTAGCAAAAAAAGGTCTTGTTATGAGCCTAATGGGGCGCATTAAAGACTTATCACCCGATGAAAAAAGAGTGTTTGGACAAGCAATTAATGAACTTAAAAAAGTACTCGAAGAAGCACTTTTTGCCCGCCATGAATCACTTTCAACCATTGCTTTAAATGAAAAGTTAGAAAACGAAAAACTTGATTTATCGTTACCGGGCAAAGAACCATTTATTGCTCCGCAGCACCCCTTTCATTTAATTAAGGATGAAATAAGCGATATCTTTATCGGTATGGGCTACCAAATTGCCGAAGGGCAAGAAGTTGAAGAAGATTATTTTAACTTCACCCTTTTAAATATGCCGGAAAATCACCCGGCTCGTGATATGCAAGATTCACTTTATATTGATAATAAACGATTATTACGCACGCATACGTCACCCGTACAAGCGCGCGAAATGCAAAAAAGCAAAAATAAACCACTTAAAATAATAAGTCCTGGTAAAGTATATCGCCGCGATGACGATATGACGCATAGTCACCAATTTGGCCAAGTTGAAGGGCTCGTCATTGGTGAAGGACTCTCGCTTGGTAACTTAAAAGCGACCCTTGATTTATTCGTCAAGAAAATGTTTGGCCCAAAACGCGAAATTCGTTTCCGTTCCAGCTATTTCCCCTTTACTGAACCAAGTGTCGAAGTAGACGTTAGTTGCCATGAATGTAACGGAAAAGGCTGCGCTACTTGTAAAGGAACGGGCTGGATTGAAATATTAGGCGCCGGGATGGTTAACCCTAATGTTTTAATAATGAACGGTTATGACCCGAAAAAATTTAGTGGCTTTGCCTTTGGTATTGGCATTGAACGGGTTGCGATGTTACGCTTTGGGATTGATGATATACGCCGTTTTTATCAAAATGATGTGCGCTTTTTAGATCAATTCCCCAAAAGATAGGAGAAAATTATGTTAGTATCAAGAAATTTATTAGAACAATATATTGATTTAAGTACAATAAGTGATGAAGAAATTGCAAGACGCTTAACCTTTGCTGGTATTGAAGTTGAAGAACATTACCGTCTCGCTAGTGGCACTAATTTAATAATTGGTCACGTTTTAGCGTGTGAAAAGATTGAAGGAAGTGACCATTTAAGTCATTGTAAAGTCTTTTTAGGTAAAGAAAAGGGAGAACGCGAAATTGTTTGTGGCGCCCCTAATGTGCGGACGGGACTTAAAGTAATTGTCGCTGATATTGGCGCTGTTTTACCAGAAGTCACCATTAAAGCGGCAACGATTAAAGGCGTAAGTAGTGCGGGAATGATTTGCTCTTTAAAAGAACTTGGCGTAAAAGATGAATTACTGAGTGAAGCTGATATAAACGGTATTCATGAATTAAGTGACGACGCCCCGGTTGGCGAAACTAACGTTTTAAAATATTTAGGCTTAGACGATACCCTTTTTGATATTCGTCCGCTTGCAAATCGAAGTGATATGCTTGCTATTTATAACATTGTCCGTGAACTCGGTGCTTTATTTAATTTAGAATATAGTTTTAAAGAAAAGAGTCATAAAAGCGACTTTAAAACGAACATTAAACTTAAAGTTTCTGCTTTAAAAACAAGCTTTTTTGCGCTCACAGAAGTGCGAAACATTAAAGTTGAAAAATCACCAATGTGGCTTGAGCAAGTATTACTTAAACACGGCTTTAACCCAATTAACAACATTGTTGATATTGGCAATTACGTCATGCTTTTAACGGGAAGACCGCTCCATATGTATGATTTAGACTGCGTCGCTAACGAAGAGTTTATTGTAAATGACAAAGAATCCTTAACCTTTAAAGCGCTAGATGATAAAGATTATGATCTTTTACCAGGCGACCAAGTAATTCGTGATGCCAATGGCGTTTTATGCTTAGGCGGCGTGATTGGGGCTTACGATTCAATGGTAAAAGATGATACTAAACGTATTGCGATTGAAATTGCTGTATTTAGTCCACAAGCGATTAGAGCGACGGTTAAACGCTTAAATTTACCAAGTGAAGCAAGTAGTCGCTTTAGTAAAGGCGTAAACCCACATAACTATGAAGAAGCGCATAACTTAGTGATCAGTTTACTTAAAGACTTAGTTCCTAATATTAAAGTTAGTGACGCTATTATCGTTAAAAAAGAAGAGGAAACACCAGCGCCCATTATCTTTGATGAACATTACATTAATCGCCTTTTAGGCACGAAGTTTACGAAAGAAGAAA
>CAYTKX010000031.1:0-9033 GCA_964438495.1 uncultured Staphylococcaceae bacterium | reverse complement strand
GTTTCTTCAACATCTTTTAATTTGACACTTAAGTTTTCATGTCGAGCATCAAGCGATTGCTCTTTGCTTAGTAATAATTGATCGCGGCGTTCAATTGCTTTTTCACGATCAGTAAGGAGTCTTTCGAGTTCTCCAATTTGGGCACGCCGTTCTTTCCCGGTTTTTTCTAACTCTTGTTTACCTTCATAAAGTATTTGTTTTGCATCTAATTCGGCATTTTTAACAATGTGTTCAGCTTTAATTTCTGCTTCTTTAATTGTTTTTTGCGATTTTGCAAATGCTTGTTTAGCTTTAAATGCGGGGATAAGGAAAAATAGTCCAATCCCAAGAGCGAGTCCGAGAAGAAGGAAGAGCGTATAGTACAAAAATTCCATTTTTTTGTTCCTTCTTTCGTTAATTTCCTAATTTTTTTGTTTGAAAAGTTTACAAACTTAAATAACTTTTTTACCTAGCAAAGAAAGTCATATCATTAATGTTTTAAATTACTATTTATATTAGATTCAATAAAGTGGATTAATAACCTAACTTCTCGTTTAGGTGAAAGCACTATATGTGCATTTAGATTATAACAACTTTTTATTTGTAATTAAAGTAATTACATTCTGAAGTGCCGCTCCCTAGTAAAAAAGTACAATTTGCCAATAAAAAAACTTAAGTCTCTTTATAAAACTTAAGTTTTTCACGTTTATTTTATTTATTGCGAATTGCTTCTTCTAAGGTTTTATATAATTCGGGTCGTTCTAAAATATAATTTTGCGCGGCTTCTTTGCCTTGGCCAATTTTTGAACCGTCATGTTCATACCAACTGCCCGACTTTTTAATAAGGCCATTTTCCACTGATAGTTCAAGCACTTCACCAATTTTTGAAATGCCTTTGCCGTAAATTATATCGATTTCACATGCGGCAAATGGTGGAGCAACTTTGTTTTTAACGATTCTAATTTTTGCTTGGTTTCCAATGAGCCGTGGTCCTTGTTTAAGCGCTTCACCGCGACGAATATCAATTCTAATTGAAGCATAGAATTTTAAGGCTCGGCCCCCAGAAGTAACTTCAGGATTACCGTAAATTACCCCAACTTTTTCCCGGAGTTGGTTAATAAAGATAACTGTACATTCAGCTTTGTTTAATACACCAGCGAGTTTCCGCATTGCTTTGGACATTAAGCGCGCTTGTAATCCGACTTGATTGTCACCCATTTCTCCGGTTAATTCCGCTTCTGGAACGAGAGCGGCAACACTATCGACGATAATTAAATCAATGACGCCACTTTCCGCTAAGCGGACAACGATTTCTAAGGCTTGCTCGCCGGAATCTGGTTGCGCTAAGATGAGTTCATCAATATTAATGCCAAGGTTTTTTGCATAGATTGGATCAATAGCGTGTTCAGCGTCAACAAAGGCAGCTTGTCCACCTTTTTTTTGACATTCGGCAATTGCATGAAGCGCTAAAGTTGTTTTCCCACTACTTTCGGGACCATAGATTTCAATAATCCGTCCTTTAGGGTAGCCACCTACTCCTAACGCTTTATCAATTAATAGTGAACCACTGGGAATAACGTCGACATTAATAACGGGACGTTCTCCTAACTTCATAATCGCCCCTTTACCAAACGACTTTTCAATTTCTTTTAGTGTTTCTTGTAAAATATTTGCATCTTGTTTTTTGGCCATAATTTTTCTCCTTATTTATAATTACAACTATTTATAGTTTTCTAGGACACGTTGTAATATATTAATAGCGCGTGCACAAGCTTCAGTGCGCACTTTTTGACGGTCCCCTTTTATTTTAAAATGTTCTAAGATTTCATCTTCACCGTAAATTAGGGCAATAAACACTTCGCCAACATCATGATTATCAGCGGTCGGTCCCGCATTGCCCGTAAAGGCGAAACAAAAATCAACATCTAAAAGTTTTTTTCCGTTACGCGCCATCATAAGCGCCACATAACTTGATACTGCTCCGTATTTCTTTAAGTCCGATTCTCGAATCTTTAACAGTTTATGTTTTACTTCATTTGAATAAGAAACAATACTTCCCTTATAAACTTTTGAAACTCCAGGATGATTAACAAGGGTCGCCGCAAATTGGCCACCGGTAAATGATTCAACACTGCCAATTGTAATATTTAGATCAATTAGTTTTTGAATAACGGCTTGTGTTTTCATTACATCTCCTTAATGACACTTATGTTTTGTCCAATATAAATGGCGCCACTAAGTAATGATACAAAAGTTGCTAACGCCATAAAGATAAAACTAACATAAGGGAATGATGCGTTTGTTAGTTGATTCGTAAACGGCCAGTCATTTAATAAATAAAGAACAATCGCAATCATTTGTAACACTGTTTTAAGCTTGCCAAAGATATTAGCGGCTAAAATCTTATTTTGCCCAGCAGCGACGAGACGAAAACCGTCCACCACAATATCGCGCCCAATCATTAATACTACAAAAATAACGGGAATACTTATTTGATTAGTGTAAGCAGCTTGCGGACTCACTAAAATAATAAGCACAGAATTAACAAGTAATTTGTCAGCAATTGGGTCCATAAACTTACCGTAATTTGTCACTAAATTCATTTTACGGGCTAAATAACCATCAAAATAGTCGGTAATTGCCGCAATAAGGAAGATTATCGCCCCAATAAAGTAGCGTAAATATACGGCGTTAAAGATAGTCGGTGCTGTCGCATTAAACCATGATGAAGGTATAAGTAAAAGTGCAATTAAAATAATGACAAGTGCCATACGAATAGTTGTAAGTTTATTCGGTAAATTCATAATGCTCCTTTGGTGAGTATTCGATCCTGTAAGCCATGTTCTGTCGTGGATAATTATTTATCTATGCTTTCACATATGGCAGCAAATTCATTTCTTCTTTGCCATTTCCCTTACCAAATTTAGGTTTCTCGCTTGCGGGGTTTACCAACGTTCCACTTAAGAGTTTCCCCTTAACTTCGTCACTGTGGCACCTTAGGAAGGCCGACCATATCCGAAGACTTAGGTCATTCTTCGCCGTTATAGACTCCTCTATACCTAGCGTTATTTTTTCCGCTAGCGCAATCACTACTTGCATCGCAGCAAGTGCGAGCATGGACTTTCCTCTAATACAAATGTACCAGCAATTATCCAGATCGAATTGTTTTATTTTATTTTACTTGGGTCAACACCGAGTGCCCAAAGTTGACGCTCATATTTATCAATTTTCCGTAAGTTTTCCATTGCGGTACCGCCTTTAGCGACGAGCCGCTCTAGTTCTTTAACTTTACGCGAAAGTTGTAAATTAAGCGCTTCGAGGTTTACATTTTTCGCATTTAACTGTTCAAAACGTTTAATTTGCTGTTCTAATTCTTTAATTTGGGCAGCAAAAGCATCATAGTCAGCTCGTACTTGGTCAAAAAATTCATCAACTTCTAGGGCGTCATAGCCACCATTTTTTGCATTGAACTTTTTCTTTAATATTTTTTCGGAATCTAAAACACTTTTTTCTGCCATGGGTCACCTCGCATACATATTATATATGTAAATATAACCTTAATCAACTAACTGCACCACCATTATTTAACCTATGGTATAATTTTATCGTATGAAAAAATTGAAGAAACAAGTCCAAGGTCGTAAGCAAATTATCTTTCTTGATTTAGAAGGAACACAGTTCACCCATGAAATGATTGCTATCGGAGCTGTAAAAGCTACTTTAAATAAAGACGGAACAATTAAAAAATTGTTTCCCGGTTTTAAAAAATATGTATTATCGAAGCATAATGTCGGGCGAATTGTTGAAGAATTAACCGGTATTACAAGCGACTTATTAGCGAAAGAAGGATTAGGCTTTGATGAAGTTTTGCCCCAATTTAAAAAGTATGTCGGTGCAAACTTTAGTAAATCAAAGTATGTAACATTTGGCACCCATGATTTACGAATCTTAAAACAGTCTTTACTTTATACTCCGGAAGCAGATCATGGCATCGTAACAACAATCTTAAAAAACAATTTAGACCTGAGCGGTCTTATAAATGAATATGTAAAAGACGATAATAATAACACGCTTTCTTTAGCGAATTTATGTAAACTTTTTAATATTGCCCCGCTTGAACCTTTACATGATCCGTTAAATGATGCCCTCATGCTGGCGTATTTATATAATGAGCTCTTTAAAAACACCGACATTGTCAAGGAACGCTATGCCCAAGTGCTATTAAATGCGAACAATGTCGCTCGTCCTATTAAAAAGTTGCTCCAAAAAATAAAAGCAGGAGAGAGTGTGAATTATGATGATCTCTATCATTATTTACAAGAAGAAATTGAGTAATGGTTAAATACCCTGATGGCATCAAAAAGACAAAAACAAATAAAGTAAGGGCAAAATCTAGTGCGGCAAATCGCGGTATGGAACTAGAAAAGTTAATCAGCGCCGCTAATGATTATTATCTAATGAATGATATTGCCTTATTTACAAAAAGACCAACCCCGATTAATGTTGTAAAAATTGATTACGCTAAAGGGGCTAAAATAACAAACGCGTACTTTGAAAAACAATCAACTACTGACTTTAATGGTGTCTATAAAAATCGTTATTTTGATTTTGAAGCGAAAAGTACAAGATTAAAGACAAGTTTCCCTTTAAATAACATTTATGAACACCAAATAACGCACCTTGAAAACGTAATACGCCATGGCGGCATTGCTTTTTTCATCGTTCAATTTGCGGCCTTTGATGAATATTATGTTTTAGCGGCAAGTGATGTTATTAGCGCCTACCGCGGCGACGGTCGTAAATCAATTCCTTATCAAACATTTAAAGAAAAAGGGATCCTTGTCCCTTTAAAATTAAATCCGATACTTGATTATTTACCCGCGGTCGCAAAACTATTTGATTTATAAATTTTTATTTGGTTCAACACATACTTTCACAAGTGGACACTCTTTACACCGCGGACTTTGCGCTTTACAAAAATAACGACCAAAGTGAATCATTTGATGGTGGGTCTTAATCCATCTTTCTTTTGGAATACGGCGGCGCAGTTTCTTTTCAATAATTGTCACATCATCTTTAAAGTCTGCAAAACCAAGCCGCTTTGCGATTCGACTAACGTGAGTATCAACCGCAATCTCAGGAATTTTAAATAATTCAGCGCGCACCACATTAGCGGTTTTAACGCCAACACCAGGTAAAGCCATCAACTTTTCTTTTGAAGCAGGCACTACTCCTTTATATTCATTATGTAAGATTTGCACTAAGTTATAAACGTGCTTTGCTTTATTGCGAAAAAGGCCTAAAGTGCGGAAATAGTCTGCAAATTCAGCTTCTTTTACACTTATTAACTCGGCAAAGGTTGGGTAATCATTAAATAGTTTACGGGTTACAATGTTGACTGCTTTATCAGTTGCTTGCGCACTTAAAACAACGGCGATTAAAAGTTCATAATCTTTTGAGTATAAAAGTTCACCCTTTACATCTGGATAATATTCATCAAGAAAGTTAAAGATTATCGTCTTATTCGCTATCGTCATCTTTAATATCTTTACTTACTTTTTCTAATGTTTCTTTAATGTTTTTGCGATAGGTCGCATCTTGAGCAGTATGACCTTCGGTAGCGTAATCAACGACGGTTGCTAGTTTAAGAAGCGCTTTATCAATCGAACGGATCGAATAACGTTTGCGCTTTAATGTTTCTTCTACTGCATCTTTAATCATGAGTACCGAGTAACCATATGAAAACCAATGATTAATCGTTTGTAATTCTACCGCTGATAACGAACGACCAAACTTTTGTTGAATTAAAGCATATATTTCTTCGACTTGCGAAGAATATTCATTCGTATCATTTTCTTTGTTTTGCTCATATTCAAGCGCAAAAAGTATTTGTAGTTTTTTACGTAACGGATTTAAAGATGTAATCATTTTCCCGTCTTTCGTCGTAAATTCAATTAAACCTTTGCTCACTAATTTAACCATCGTTTCATCAACTACCTTAATATCAATGTTTGATTGGAGGCTTACTAAGTCAGGGGTTATAAAAACTGTTTCTTTTTGTAAAAGATGCTCAATAAAAAGTAAAACTACAAGTTCAGTTTCATTAATGCGTAGCTCTTTATAATATTCAAAGAGCATAAAACGAAAGTCTAAGGCTTTATTAAACATGATCTTAACGAACCGCCTTTGATAAGTTACGGGGACGATCAACATTACGTCCCAAAGCAATCGCTGTATAATAGGCTAAATATTGTCCAAAGACGGCGAATACGATGGGACTATGGTAGACTTTGACAATTGTTTTCGTAGAGAAACGGTCACTTTCAACGGCAAAGGGGTGAGCTGAACAAACGATAACATTCGCTTCTCTTTTTTGCAGTTCATCAATTACTTCGCGCATTGCTGTGACGGCGATCTCGTCACTAACAAAAACAACAACCGGCATTCCTTTTTCGACTAATGCAACTGGGCCATGGAGAAATTCCCCACCCGGATAAGCTTCAGCGTGAATATACGTTGTTTCTTTCATCTTTAGTTGCGCTTCGACCGCGACGTCATAGTCAAACCCACGTCCTAAATAGAAAACGTCCCGCGCTTTTGCAAAGTCTTGGGCAATTTCACAAATAACATCCCGGCTTTTAATGAGTTCTTCGATTGATTTAATAACTTTATCTAAGGCGGCAATCGTCGTGACTTTATTAGCGATACGCGCATAAAGTAGAGTCAATAATGTAATTTGCGCAATATAAGCTTTCGTACTTGCAACACTTACTTCCGTGCCAGCGTGTAATAGTAAACGGTAATCCGCGCGACGATAAAGCGAAGATACTTCAGTATTCGTAATGGCAAGAACATCCCCGCCAAATGATTCAATGATTTCAAGACATTTAAGAACATCCGTCGTTTCGCCAGATTGCGAAATTAAGATATAAAGCGGGTTTTCTCCGGAACGATATGGATATAAATGCCATTCGCTAGCGATAAAAACATCAACTTTCTTGTTAAAGTTTCGGATATAGCGTTGGCCAATAAGAGCGGCGTTATAACTAGTACCAGCGGCGATAAAGACAATATTATCAGCGGCTTCAATCCGTTCAATAAGCGCATTATCAAATTTATAATTAACACCATCAAAGTATTGGTTCACTAATCGTTTAATGACGCGTGGTGCTTCTTCGATTTCTTTTAGCATGTAGTGCGGATAATCACCAAGTTCGAGCGATTCTTCACTTACAGTTGTTTCTGTAAAAGAAAAAGTTTGCGGCTGTAATGTTAAATCGAATAAAAATAAGTCATCTTTTGTAATGTAACCAATTTCATCGTCCTTTGGATAATAGTATTCGTGGGCTTCGTTAGAAATTGAGGCAAAGTCGTCGGTAATCATCATCGTGCCATTTTTGCGGCCAATAACGACAGGCGTGACGTTTTTTGCAAAGTAAATGCGATCTTCTTCTTTTTTGAAAACGGCAATAACAGCGTAACTTCCTTCAATTAAAACAATTGCTTTACGGAGCGCTTCAATATTATCAAGCCCTCGTTTAATATGGTCTTCAATTAAATTAGCGACAACTTCAATCGCTGATTCCGATTTAAAAGTAAATCCACGACGAATAAGCTTACGACGTAATGGCGCGACGTTATCAATCAAACCGTGAATAATAAGTGTAACCTCTTCGTTTTCTGAACTAATAGGATAAACATTCGTGATTTTTTGTCTTGTATATGTTGACCAGCGTGTATGGCCAATTCCTAATTTGCCATCAACACTTGCGGGAATCAGGGGAATTAAGTCATCAACCTTACCGACTGTGCGGTATGCTTCACATTTATTTTTAGCACAAAACAAAACACCAGTTGAGTCATCATCATCAAACTGGATAACCTTTAATGCCCTAATTAAATCTTCCTTGACATTTTCGTGACTAACACGACCTACAAATCCACTCATAAATAGTCCCCCTTTCTTCTATTTTACACTAAAAGTGGCATGTTTTTTTTATAATTTATATTTAAGATATAACTTTTCAAATAGTGGGCGATTAATTTTTTGGACTTTAGCTTTCTCGGCCGTAATCTTTTGCGGATTCAAATTAGCGACTAAATAGGCATTTTTATATATTGCCTCTTCTAAAATGGGATCAAAGCGAAACCCTAGTTTAACTTTAAGGCGAAGCGCTCTTATAATGCGTAGCGGATCTTCTTGAAAGCGCGTTGTCGGATCACCAATCATTTTAATGACATTATCGTGAAGATCAACAAGCCCAGTTGAAAAATCTAAAATATTATAGTGTTCATCAATATAAATAGCGTTAACGGTAAAATCACGGCGCACATAATCAAGCCGCGGTTCTTTTACAAAGGTAATTGATGCCGGATGACGATAATCAACATAATCACCTTCAACCCGTAATGTCGTAATTTCTAAAATAATACCATCAACTTTAATACTTACCGTCCCAAACTCACTAAAGCGATAATTAGCGTCGGGTAAAAAAGTTTTCATGTCATTTGGCGTCGCATCAGTGGCAAAATCAAAATCGGTAATTTCGCGCTCTAAAAGAAAATCACGGCTTGTACCTCCTACCATGAAGAGTTTGAAGCCGTGCTTGTTGAAAAGTGTTGCAATATCGTCAAATAACGCTAACTTAGACTTTGACATACACTATTTGGGAAATTTAGCCCTGAACTTTTTCTTTAAGTAATTTTGAAGGTTTGAAAACAATTGTACGTCCGGCGGGAATTATAATTTCAGCACCAGATTGTGGGCTAACACCGCGGCGTTCCTTCCGTTTTCTAATTTCAAAAGTGCCAAATCCGGTGAGTTTAACTTCTTCACCTTCACTTAGCGTGCTTACTACGGTGTCGCAAAATAAATTGATTATTTCTTCGACTGAACGTTTTGTAAGCTTTAATTCGTCAGCAATAACGGTAATTAATTCAGCTTTATTCATAATTATTACTCCTTTTGTTAATTACATAATCTCATATGTTGAAAGAAATCTCAACAAAAAATTACATTTTTTCACTTCTTAATGGTCTAAGCATTAAGTTTTT
>CAYTKX010000030.1:0-9077 GCA_964438495.1 uncultured Staphylococcaceae bacterium | reverse complement strand
GTACTATTATTTAGTTTTAAAACACTAAAGTATTGGTGTTTATTTAAAGCTTCAAGCCCTAGTTTTAAAACCGTGCGATTACGATCAAAAAGCGGCATCATATCGGCTAAAGTAGCGATAGCGGTTAAACTTATTAAGTAATCGTCGTATTCTCCTAAAAGTCCGTAACTTATAATTAAAGCCATAAAGGCCCCGCAACTATTTAAGGGCGGTAAAGAAGATAATTCTGGGTGTAAAATAGCGTTAGCCTCCGGTAAGCGGTCACTTATTTCATGGTGATCACTTACTAAAACATCAATCCCGAGCGCATTTGCCTTTTCAATTGCTTTAAAAGCACTGACCCCATTATCAACGGTAATAATAAGATTAATGCCCCGTTTATGCAATCTTTCCACGACATTAGCGTTTAATCCGTAACCATCCTTATAACGGCTGGGAATCATTGTAAAAACATCTTTGCCCCGTTTTAAGAATGCTTTTTTTAAAATACTTGTCGCTAAAATGCCGTCAGCGTCATAATCGCCATAAATTACAATTTTTTCGTCATCTTTAATTGCTTTTTCAATTCGCTCCATAAAAGGAGAAAAATTAAAAAAGGCACGGGGGTCGACTAAATCACTTTTAGTGACCGGAGCGGCTAGTGTTTCATATTCACTTAACGTCATCTCGTAATAGTTTAAAACTTTTTGTAAAAATTCACTCATAAAAAAATACTACCACAAGGGTAGTACTTTTGTTACTTATTTAATATAGAATTAGTCGTTAATGCCAATAAAGACTGCTTCTTCGGGTTCACCAGAGCGTGGTTTAATCGAAGTTCTTTGTTCTTTACTTACTTTACGCTCACGGGCGCGACGCGGGAGGCGGGCGATTATATTTAAGGTTGTACTTAAGCTTAAAGTACTAAACTTAGTGACAATATATAAGCTAAGTAAGACCGCAACAATCCCTCCTAAATAAACACTACTTACCGTAAGTGGGCCAAGGAGTGTAAAAATAAGGAAGGCCGCGCTAAAGACAAGCGTTAAGATATAGACAAGACTTAAAGTATATTGTAAGCCAAGACTATACATTTCTTTGCGGGTCATGCCTTTAGTTTGACTGTCATGTTCAACTTCTTTAATGCTACTAAAGATTAAGACATTTAAGAAACTGACGAATAAGATGGCGACAAAAGCCCCCATTGTGGCAAGTGGTGGGATCGCTAAGCGGGTCACCATAAAGAATAACATGACAAGGGAACCAGCAATAAAGCTTTCAATAAAGTTTGTTACCCCACGGGTTAATCCGTAGCGTAATGTAAAGTAGAAACTAGTAACGGCAAGCACTACTAAGCTAACCCATGCAACCCGCCCAAAGTGCGGATTTACGCTTTCTTTTTGCACTGGGTTAAAGGAAATTGATGCGTTTTCATCTAATGATTTAACAATTTCATCAAGGGCATCACTTAAAGCACCTTCTTGCGTTACCCCGTCCGCGGTCGTTTTAAAGGTTACATTTTCTTCGCCACTAAAGCGTCCTTTTAAGTTATAGACATAGAAGTTATAGACGACTTCGACTTCAACTTCACCTTGTTCTTCAAGCACAGTGTAACTATGTGTTTCGTAAACCGGCGCACCGTCTTTAGTTAAAAGTGGTAAAGCTTCGCCATCAAGTTCAATATACGATAATAAGGTTAAAGGACTATTGGTACTCGAGTTTGAAGAAATGTCACTCCGTTCACTTACTTGGAAGTAAACTCTTGTAGTATTTGAATCATATTTAATTAAGTTATAAGGATTAGTCGTAGTAAAAGCTCCAAAGACGAGCACTAAAATAGCGCCAACAATACCTAAACCACCTAAAAAGGCAGCGTTAAGTCCCGCTTTTGCTTCGGGTTTATGGTTCATAAAGCGACCAAAGTATGTTTGTTTTTCATCGTTTAAAGGATTTGGAACTTTACTTTCATTAATGCCGTACATTGAATATGATTTACTGCTAATGCGGTTAAAGGCTAAAAGCGGTAGAATAACGGCGTTATGGAGTAATACACTAACGAGCATGACGATACTGCCAAAGATTAAAGTCGCGGCAAAGCCAGCAAGAGCGGCCCCACCAAAGAAATACGTAAAGACACCAGCAATAAGCATTAAGACGAGCATATCAAGCGTTAAAAATGAAGATTTCGCGATCGCTTCATTATGGGCCTTTTTAAAGCTGCGGCCTTTATATACTTCACCGCGGAACTTCCCGGCGTAGATTAAAGTGCTAACAAGACTTACAAGACTCACAATTAAAAGGCCAACAATCGCACTTGTTGAAAACTCAACTTGAATCGCGTTAAAGATAATCATTGTGCCTAAAAATGTTAATAGTCCGCTACTTAAGGCGTTAATAATGGGTAAGCGATAAATCGCAAACGCAATGACAATAATTAATAAATAAGCAATAACTGAGGCAAATAAAGTCGCACTAAGCGCTAAATTATCGCGGTTATCAAGGTTAATAATGGCTTCAACTGAAGGTGCGGTAAATTTATTTTGGAATAAAAATTCAACTTTATAATCAAGCGTTCCCGCGTTAAAGACGTTAGCCATGTAACGGGCGGTATCACTTGCTCTTTTAATTTGGGCGGTCGTATAGTTTGTTTGGTCTTCACTCGCGCCATCAAGGGGACTTGCTACCCCGATTTCGGTTTTCTTTTCATTCCACCACATTGAACGGAAGTCAAAGGAAAGGAAGATTTTACCGCTGCTATCACCTTGCGGGTCTTCAAAACTATCTTTATCAGCGTCATAATCGCTCCAAAGCACGATACTTGCTTTTTTCACAAGTTCGGCTTTTTCTTGCCCTTCTTCTGGTTCACCACCTTGTTCTTCTTGAATCTTTTCAGCAACACTTACAATGTTTGTTTGGAAAAGTTCAGGATCACTAAGCGGGAAAATAATAAAAGGATACGGACCACGATATTCAACGCGCGCTTTTACATCTTTAAATACTTGTTCCGCATTAAGTTCGGCTTCAGTATTATCATCATCACCAATCCGAATGGTGAAATTAGCGTTATAGTTTAAATAAACTTGTAAACGACGATATTCTTCATCACTTTGTAAAGTCGTCGTCGTGCGAATAATGTTATTGCCTTCTTTAGCAATATTATATTCACTGACGCCAAAGTTTTGCATCCGGCGATCCATCGTTTGCGCAATCGCATCAACGGCGGTTTGATCAGTAAAGATGTTATCGGGGTTTTCTTTATCGCTTATTCGATATACGAACTCCCGTCCACTTTGGTATTCATGGTTACTAATAAGACTGCGTAACGGCGTTAGTGTATTTAAAGCCGCGGCAAAAATCAAAGTAACAGTTAAGGTTAAGTAAGCTACAAGTCGACGCATAATAGGTCCTCCATCATAATAAAAAATTAGTCGATGTCAATAATCGCTTTAATAGAATACTATTAAATGGATTAATAAACAACCAAAATAAAGTAAAACCGTAAATAATGCCGATTTATTTCTTAAAAAAAGGTCATTTGTCGCGGTTTTTGTAAATGTTTATAGCAAAGTTCGGTCGCTACCCGGCCCCGTGGCGTTTTATCAATCATGCCAATTTGTAATAAATATGGCTCATAAACATCTTCTAAGTTCGTTAGTTCTTCGCCAATCGCATTCGCTAAAGTTTCAAGCCCCACCGGTCCCCCTTTAAAGCGGTCGACTAAGGCGTTTAAGTAAGCAAGATCAACATCATCAAGCCCTAAAGGGTCAACCCGTAAGTGGGTTAAGGCATTTAAACATAATGCTTTGCCAATTACTTTTTCATCATTAAAAGTTGCAAAATCGCGAATTCTTCGAAATAAGCGATTAGCGATCCGCGGCGTACGGCGACTACGTTTCGCGATTTCAATTGCCGCTTCCTCTTCAATTGGTAAAGCAAAGACGCGGCTCGTTCTTTTAATAATATTTAATATATCTTCTTCTTCGTAATAATCGATTTTTTCACTAATGCCAAAGCGCGCCCGTAAGGGACTACTTAAATCTCCGGCTCTTGTGGTCGCTCCTACAAGGGTAAAGGGCGGTAAATCGACTTCTAAATTTTTCACATTACCGTCAATATTAATCATAACTTGCAGTTTAAAGTCTTCCATCGCGCTATAAAGCACTTCTTCAACGACACGCGGTAAACGGTGAATTTCATCAATAAAAAGAATATCTCCTGGTTCTAAGATAGTTAAAATTGCCGCTAAGTCGCCCGCTTTATCAACACTTGGGCCATTAATGACTTTAATGTTAGCTTCCATTTCATTAGCGATAATGTGGGCCAGCGTTGTTTTACCAAGGCCTGGTGGTCCAAAAAGTAAAACGTGATCTAACACTTCGTTTCGTGCCTTAGCCGCACTTATAAACACATTTAAGTTATGTTTTAAAGCTTTTTGGCCGACGTATTCATTAAGGCGCTGCGGTCTTAACGTAATTTCATCGTTAAGTTCGTTATTTAAAATATCACTACTTAATACTCTTTTACTCATCGTCTTAACTCATTAAGCGCTAATTTAAGTAATTCATTGGCCGTTAACGCTTTTAAACTTACTTTCTTCATCACTTTACTAATCTCACTTTTCTTAAAGCCAAGACTTTGTAAGGCAATCATAACTTCTTCTTCGTAAGGATTAGTGCCTTTTGAAGTATCTGTTTGTAATTTGCCCTTTAAATCGAGGACAATTTGACTTGCCCCTTTTGGTCCAACTCCCGGTAATTTCTTTAAATAACTTAATTCTTCCGCCATAACCGCTTCACTAAAGCGTTCAGGGTTCGTCGCTGTTAAAATACCAAGTGCGGTTTTCGGGCCGATGCCGCTCACGTTAATAAGCTTTAAAAATAATGCTTTTTCTTCAAGGCTACTAAAGCCAATTAAATATTCATCATCTTCTCTAATAACTTGATAAGTATAAATAAAGATTTCGTCGCCAATAACTTGTTCACTAAGTGAAGGCACTTTAAGTTCGTAATATACATTATTAACATTTAGGATGAGCGTCGTCGCACTTTGACTGACAACTTGTCCTTTTAAACCGTAAATCATACGACAACCATCCTCATAAATAATAATAAAACCATAAAAAGGACAACACTTATAAGGCCACTATAAATCGTTATACTTAATTTATCCTTTTTCATCGTTTAAATTCCTTTGGCGCAATAATTTTCCGTCTTTTATGTTCGCTAATCTTATGAAGATACGTAATGCGTTCACTCACCTTTTTACTTACTCTTTTACCTAAGAGAAAGGCATCAAGTTCAGCATAACTTATGCCAAGTTCACTTTCGTCACTTTGCCCAAAATATAGACCCGCAGAGGGAATCTTTTTAAGAATATTTTGGGTTACGCCAAGGCGGCGTCCAACTTCAAAAACTTCGCCTTTCGTTAAGCTTGAAATGACAAAAAGATCAACCCCACCGTCACCCCACTTCGTAAAGTAACCAGTGTAGAGTTCAGCCTTATTATCAGTGCCTAAAACAAGCATATTGTTTGATTGGCCTAAAGCGTATAAAGTAACCATCCGTAAACGCACTTTAGTGTTAATTTTACTAAGGTTATTTAATGGTTGATGGTTTTCAAGATTATTAACTAAAGCATGGTATTCATCGGTTAAATCAACATTTAAATAGCGGATATTATTGATTTCACAAAAAGAAATGGCATCACGAATATCAGCGGGATCACTATCAATATCAATAATGACGCATAAAAGATCATCGCCAATCGCTTTTTGGGCTAAAAGCGCGACCACCGCACTATCAAGCCCACCGCTTAATCCTAAAATATAGCCACTAAAACCTTTAACTTTTTGTTTTAAATAACTATCTAAATATACTAAATATTTATCTAATTCTGGCATATTACCTCCTAGCGAAAATATTCAAATTCAAAGTCTACTAATATTACTGTATCACCATCTTCAATCCCGGCTGCTTCAAGTGCTTGTTCAACCCCGATTTCCCGAAGATAATTAAGTAATGAAAGAATCGCTTCTTCACTATTTAATGTATATTTAGCGTAGCGTTCTTCGACCTTTTCTCCAGTAATTTCATAAGTATTGCGACTAATTTTCGTAATTTTAAAGTCTTGATCACTCTTTGTCGCTGTTAAGTCATATTCGCGATATTTCACCGTCGCCCCACTTTGATCTAATAATTCAATTTCGGGCGCATCTTTTAAAGTATGGGCTACTTTATTTAATAATTTATCAATATCTTTATTTAAAAGACTACTAAAGCCAATTACTTCTTTTGTTTTAAGTTTCTTCGCAAAAGCTTTGATTTTTTGCGCCGTTTCTTCGCTTTCATCTTTACTTACACTAACGATAAAGGGGCGGTTTTCAAGCCCGTAACCATAATTTTTCACTTCTTCACGCAGTAATTTATATTCCGCATAATAATCTTCACTATTTTCGCCGTCAATTATAAAAAGTAGCACTTTACACCGTTGCGCGTGGCGTAAAAAGCGTAAGCCAAGCCCTTTTCCTAAGTGCGCTCCTTTAATAATCCCGGGTAAATCACTTGCTACAATCGCACTCCCGTCTTGCATTTTAATAACGCCAAGTTCGGGTGTTAAAGTCGTAAACGGATAATTAGCGATTTCTGGACGCGCATCACTTATGACACTTAAAAGCGTACTTTTTCCCGCATTTGGTAAGCCAATAAAGCCGACATCGGCTAAAAGCTTAAGTTCCATCGTTAAATCAAACTCTTCGCCTTTAACGCCGTTTTCGGCAATACGCGGGACACGATTTAAACTACTTTTAAAAGCAGTGTTTCCGCGACCGCCACGCCCTCCTTTCGCAATTAAGACTTTTTGATCTACATAACGAAAGTCGGCTATTACTTCTTTACTTGGTTCAAGAAAGACGACCGTACCAACTGGGACCTTAACGATTAAGTCTTCGCCACTTTTCCCATATTGATTTTTCGGTGCGCCACTGCCACCATTATTTGCTTTTATTTTTAAGCCAAAGCGAAAATCGGTTAAGGTTGATATATTGTTGGTCGCCTGGAAATAAATCGAACCTCCACGCCCACCGTTACCGCCATCGGGTCCGCCTTTTGGGACATATTTTTCACGGCGAAAACTAACCATTCCGTTACCGCCATTGCCGGCTTTGACACTAATTTTTACTTGATCTACAAACATTTATTTATTTTCTTTCACTGATTCTATGACATAAAATGGCCGTTTTTGCGTTTCGTTAAACGTTTTTGCTAAATAGATTGCCATTAAACTTAAATTTAAGAGGATAATCGTCGTTAAAATAATACTTATATTAATAACAAGGAAGAGTCCGTGATTTAAAAATGGAAGGACTAATACATTTGTTACTTCTAAAATAAAGAGCACTAACTGGGTTAGACTACTTAAAAAACCCATAATACCCACAAACATTGCAAACTTAAAGACAAAGTTTAATGGTTTCGTCGAGGTGATGGTGATTGCGTTAATCGCTAAATCAATCATCGACTTCATATTGTAATGGGTGTCCCCATGTTCTCTTTTAGGACGGACAAAGGCTACTTCACCCGTTTTATAGCCGACATAAGGCACTTCAACGCGGAAGACACGGTTACTTTCGGGTAATTTAAGCACTTCATCTAAAACGCGGCGACTAATAAGCCGATAATGGCCAACATTTTGAGGAATGCGTACTTTACCACTTAAACTATCAATAACTTTATAAAATTTCTTCGCGGTATAACGCTTTATCCATTTATCTTCTTTGCGGGAAGCGCGACGAGCGTTAACAACATCATAGCCTTGTTCAAACATTTCAAGCATTGGGGCGATTAGTTCAGGTGGATCTTGTAAATCAGCGTCAATTGGAATAATCGCTACGCCTTTTGCGACACTAAGTCCAGCGGCAACTGCGGCTTCATGGCCAAAATTACGACTTAAATTAACAACTTTTAAAAAGCGATATGTTTTTTGAAAGTCATAAAGTAACTCTAATGTTTTATCACGGCTCCCATCGTTAACCGCAACTACTTCAAACATGTAATCTTTATTTTCGCTGATGATTTCCGCAATCTTTTTTAAAAAATGGGGAACCATCGCCTCTTCGTTGTACATCGGGACAACGATGGACACTAATTTTTTAGCCATATGTACCTCTTTTCTAATACATTTTATTATATTTAATAAAAAAAGACCACCGACATAGTTCTTTTTGGTGGTCTTATTTGTTCTTTTTTATTCGACAGGATAAACACTTACGCGTTTACGACTTTTGCCTAACCGTTCAAAGCGGACGATTCCCGCAGCGGTAGCAAAGATTGTGTCATCACTGCCGCGCATTGCGTTAACTCCTGGGTAAATTCTCGTACCCCGTTGACGATATAAAATAGCTCCGGCTTTCGCAAATTGACCATCGGCCCGTTTTGCGCCTAAACGCCGACCAGCGGAGTCACGACCGTTACGAGTCGAGCCAACACCTTTTTTACTGGCAAAGAACTGTAAATTCAATATAAATTTCATAGTTTTCATTTCCTTTCTTCTCGGATTTTGATGTAGTCACCATAACTTTCAGCAATTGTTTTTAAACTTGTTATTAAGACTTCAAGGACGATTTTGTTTTTGTGACTTGGGCGATAAAGGGGAGTGATTTCTGTTAAACCTTTTTCTTCATTAAGTTTGATTTTAAAGGCTCTTTCGACTTCTTCAAGACTGTTTAATGTCCCAAAGACAACACTGCTTACCCCAGCGCACACAAGATCATGACCATATTCGCCACTATTCGCGTGACCACTAATCTTGATATTTAAGATTTCATCATCACTTTGCAAAATAACAACTTTAATCATAATTAACCCTTAATTTCAACAACTTCAAGGGCGGTGTATGGTTGACGGTGCCCGAGCATCCGTTTGACGTTTGTTTTCGCTTTATAAGTGAAAACTTTTAATTTGCGACCTTTTCCTTGTTTTAAAACTTTCGCGGTAACGGTTGCGCCTTTAACATAAGGAACACCGACTTTGGCTTTTTCGCCACCAATGAGTAAGACTTTATCAAAGACAAAGTTTTCTCCTTCGGCAACATCGAGTTTTTCA
>CAYTKX010000029.1:0-9183 GCA_964438495.1 uncultured Staphylococcaceae bacterium | reverse complement strand
TACATTAAATAAGCAAAAACTTACTTAATTATTAAAAGATAGCGATTTGACTCGCTATCTTTTTTTTGTGGTGTGCCCTTCAACGAGGGTGACATCGACAATCTTGCCGGTCATTTCCTTATTCGTTTGATCTTTTAGTTTTGTAAATAAGATGTCGAGCGCTAAATGGGCGGCGCGTGGCTTATCAGCGTCAATCGTCGTTAGTTTAAGCGGATAAATAATATCACTTTGTAAGTTATCAAAACCAATAACATTGACGTCATCGGGGACATTTAAGCCTTTTTCTTTTAAATAGCCAATAACTTCAAAGGCAATTTGGTCATTAAAGCAGAAGATGCTATCGATTTTTTTATTTATGACATCTAATTCATCCATTAATTCGCGGGTTGATTTTTGTTTATTGTTTAAGATGATGTTTTCTTGGGGGACAGTTACTTCATTATTTGAAAGTGCCTTTAAAAATCCGCCCAATCTTTCGGTATTAATGCTTAGCTTTTGTGTTACACCAAGATAGGCAAAGTTTTTACCGCCTAAATCAAATAGTTTATAACCAGCGAGTTTGCCGCCGCGATAGTCGTTACTTGCGACACTATCAATACCTAAAGTATTCCCGGTCCGGCCTAGTAAGACGATAGGCGTATTATGATCTTCAAATAGTTCAATTACTTCTTTTGTTGGAATACTGAGGATGACTGGTGGAAAAACACAAACTTTGAATTCTTCATCAAAGGTAATAATCAATACTTTGTAAGCGCCAAAGGTGAAGTTGAAACCATTAACCAAGAGCGATAATGTTACCGAAACCGCTTGGACTACTATCGCGGTTGAAGTTGAAGGAAAAGCAAAGTTCCATTCCATCGTTGAAGTCTTTGTTAGCCTTGAAGATTTACCAGATGCCGCGATTTTCGCTGGTGAAATCCGTGTTGGTTTTGCCTGGAAAACGATAGGTGACCCAAATATGGGTGGCGAAGCTGCCGGTGGTGGTTTAGATGATTACTGGGTTCCCGCCGGAACTTGGACTAATAACGCTTCCCAAACTTTCGTTAATAAAAATGGAATCTTTAAAGAAACGCAACGTAGTTTTGAACCCGAAACTTTAACGATTGATGGTGACATATCAGATTGGACAACCGAAGATGTATTAACAAATAAAGTTTTCTTGGAAGGCGATATGGAAACAGCACATAAAAATGTTGCTTTCTATGCCTTTCATAACGTTGAAGGACTCTTCTTAGCCGCTGTTGCCGAACATGATGTTTATATTGATAATGAAGAAGTTTGGCATATGAACACCAACTTTGAGTGTTTCTTAAATGGTGGAAACCAAAACTTTGTCGCTGCTAATGGTGCCGTTTCCTTTGGTGCCGGTAAGTTCGTAAGTAGCGAATTAGGTGGCGAAGGTAAAGCTGCTTACCGCACTGTTGCCGAAGCCTTCCTTCCCCGTGCCGTCTATGACTCACGTACCGCTGAGGAATTTGCAGAGGCAGAAACATACTTAAGAGTTGGCTTTGCCTGGAAAACAAATGGCGACGTAGCTACCGGTTTAGGTGGTAATGGTGGTGGGCCAGATGCATGGTGGTTTGAACCCGGTCACTTCCCAAATAACGAAAGTGAACAATATTACGTTACAGAATACGGTATTTTTAGAACAAATCCGCACACGAAATAAATAATTAAGCTAACGCTAATTAAATAATTCTAAAGGTCATAGGTCAGGTACCCGTGACCTTTTCTTAAAGTGCGGTAAAAACCTTGCAATTTGCACATATTAATGCGGAAAACTCTTGTCTTTTGTTATAATAATAGTGTGAAATTAAAGCGAAAGGGTCATCATTTATGAAACTATTTACACTTGAAAATACTTTTCTCCGGGTTACTTTTTTAACAACGGGTGCATCAATTTATAGCTTTGAAGTAAAACCGTTACAAAACCGCAATATTGTTTTAACGACTAAAGATATTAAGCATTATGAAACCGCAAAGAATGGTTATTTTGGCGCAACGATTGGTCCAGTAGCCGGAAGACTTAAAGACGGAAAGTTTATGTTAGACGGTAACACTTATAAAACAGAGCAAAATGAAAAAGAAACAAATACTTTACATGGCGGGTTTTCTTCTTTTGCTTTTAAAGAATTTAATGTCGTAGTTGAAGGGGAAAATCAAATTGTCTTTGAATATATGACGAGTGAAGATGAAGGTGGGTTCCCTGGGATGATGACGTTACGCGTAATTTATACTTTGCATGATGACGGCCTTGAAGTTAATTATCAGGCAAGCGCTACAAAGGATACGATTATTAATATTACAAACCATAGTTATTTTAATTTAGATGGCCATGGAACGATTTTAGACCATAAGTTAATGATGGATGTCGAAAGCTATTATGAACTTGATAATAAGCAAATCAATATTAAACCCCTTAAAATTAAGCGAGGTAGTCTTTTTGATGTCCGCCGCCCTAAAGCGTTAAAAGATATCGTACTCGATCCAGAAATTAATATCTTACCAACAATGGGGTTAGATCACTTGTTTGTGGTAAGTGACGGTGTCTTAGTGCTTGAAACTAGCGACCTACGCCTTAAAGTAAGCGCTGATTATGAAGGTTATCAACTCTATTCGACAAACTTTCCACCAGAATTTACTCTACTTGATGATACGAAAGTTAATCTCCATCGCGGTTTAGCAATTGAGCCAGTTGGCTTAGTGACGAGTTTAAGTCATGAATATAAAAATCTTGAGCTTGAAGCCCAAGAAGTTTATGAAAAGACTATTAAGTATGAAGTAATTTTACTCTAACTTATAAGGCGTGAGTGCCTTCACTTATTTCACTGCTAAAGAAGGTTGGGGCGTACCCAATCTTTTTTGTATATTCCGCTATTACTAATTCTTTTAATGATTCGACTTTAGCTTTTGGGACAATCCCAATCGCGCAGCCTCCAAAGCCTGCTCCGGTCATCCGCGCCCCGATTGCGCCCCCTTTCCGTAATAAAGAAACAAGGGTATCAAGTTCGCGTCCCGTAACTTCATAATCATCACGTAAGGAGTTATGGGAACCGTTTAAATATTCGGCGAACGCTAAAATATCACCTTTTTGCAAAGCTTCAGCGCTTTTTAAGGTCCGTTCTTGTTCGGTAATAATGTGGCGGACCCGGCGGTAAGTTAAAGGGCCAAGAATTTCACTGATCTTTGGTAAGTCACTTGGGCTTAAGTCGACAAGGTAGGTAATTTTAAAGTAAGCTTGCAATATTTTTAAAGCGGTCATTGTTTCATTAAAGCGTTCATTATATTTAGAATCGGTTAAGCCACGTCTTTTATTAGTGTTTACAATGACAAGCGCATAATCTTTCAAGTTTACGGGATAACTTTTATACGTTAAAGTGCCCGTGTTAAGTAATAGGGCCCGATCTTTTTCGCCATGAGCGATAATGAATTGATCCATAATGCCACTTTGAAGGCCAATATATTCGTTTTCAACCTTTTTACCAAATAGCGCTAGGTCAAGTTTTGTTAAGCCAAGATTAAATGAATCACTTAACATTTTAAAAACAAGTAATTCTAAGGAAGAAGATGACGATAAACCTGCACTTGTCGGCATATTACTTTCAATATAAATGTTCACCCCTTGCGGAACTTGGATGCCTTGCTCTTTAAGTACCCAAAATACGCCACGAATGTAATTTGCCCAGCTTGTTTTTTTATCTTTTTCAAGTTGAAGCATCGTAAATGAAACAATTTCTTCACCGTAGCCTTCACTAAATAAGGCGATAGTATTATCATCGCGAACACTGATAGCGCCGTATGTGCCGATCGTTAAGGCAGCCGGAAACACTAGTCCGCCATGATAATCAATATGTTCACCAATTAAATTGACGCGGCCTGGTGAAAAATAAAAGCCGGTAGCGTCGGTTTTAAAAACATCTTTAAACCGTTTACTTAAATGAAGTTTATTAATCATGATATCCTCCTCGGTCCTAAATCGTCTTTAATATTTTACTATATATTGCGCCTATTTACTCATAGAGTAACAAAAATAATGCATATTTAAACGATTTAATTGCCAATGGAAGTTGAAGGCATTTTTATTGTTATAATAATAACGGAGGAAAAATTATGGATATAAGGAAAATCAAGTTAGAAAGCAAACAATTAATTAAAGGAAAATGGCTCATTCTTTTCGTGGTTATTTTAATCATGGGAGCGATTTCTGGCCTTTTAGGTGGTTTACCGATGCCGGTATTAATGTTTGGTTTTTATCTCATCATTAATGACTTATTTTTAGGAAAAGACATGGATTTTAATCGCTTTGTTGATCCATTTAGAGACTTAAACCAAGCGATTAAGTTAATTGCCTTATGGCTTATTGTTGGTATCGTCGTCTTTGTCGGGTCTATCCTTTTTATTATTCCTGGCATTATCTTTTACTTAATGTACAGCCAAGCTAGTTACATCATGATGGATGAACCAGAAATTGGCATTATCGAGGCAATGCAGAAAAGTAAAGACTTAATGCAAGGATATAAGACGAATTACTTTATCTTTATTTTAAGCTTTATTGGTCATTATCTTTTAGTACTCTTAACCTTTGGGATTTGGATCATTTACTTAGCGCCTTACTTCCAAACCGCATCGATTAATTACTATCGTCATCGTAAACGAGTTGCAAGTGAAGCAATGGATGAAGTAACAGTGGAAGTAATCGAAGGTCCAGTTAAAGAAGTCGAAGTTGAACCAGTTTTGGATGACGAAGAGCCAAAAAATGATGAAACACCCGAAAATAAAGTAGAATAAAGGTAAGGGAAAAAGGGGGGACTATGAATAAAAAACAATTAGAGATTATAAAAAAAGGGCAAGGCTTTATTGCTGCGCTTGATCAAAGTGGAGGCAGTACACCAAAAGCCTTACTCGCCTATGGCGTCCAAGAAGATGCTTATCGGAATGAAGAAGAAATGTATTTAGCCGTTCACGCGATGCGCACCCGCATTATTAAAAGTAAAGCCTTTAATAGTGAACACATTTTAGGGGCCATTTTATTTGAAAACACGATGAATAAAAAGATTGACGGCTTATTCACTGGTGATTACTTATGGGAAGAAAAAGGCATTGTCCCATTCTTAAAGATTGATAAGGGACTTTCGACTGTTGATTGCGGCGTGCAATTAATGAAACCGATGCCCGAATTAGATCAATTATTAAAACAAGCAAAAGAACGCCACATTTTCGGCACTAAAATGCGCTCAGTAATTAAAGAAGCTAGTGAACCTGGTATTAAAAGTGTAGTCGAACAACAATTCGCGGTTGCTCGTAAAGTTATAAGTTACGGGTTAGTGCCCATCATTGAACCAGAAGTTGATATTCACGCTCTTGATAAAAAAGAAGCGGAATTAATATTACATAAATACTTATGGCTTGAACTTAAGAAATTAGGGAAAGATGAACTTGTTATGTTTAAACTAACAATTCCCACCGTCACTAATTTATATAAAGACTTAATGGAAGACGAAAGAGTTGTGCGCGTTGTCGCTTTAAGTGGTGGCTACACGATGGAACACGCTAATTACTTACTTTCACAAAATAAAGGCTTAATTGCAAGCTTCTCCCGCGCTTTAGCGGAAAACTTACGCTTTAATCAAAGTGAAGAAGAGTTTGATAAAGTTTTAGGTAAAGCCGTTGGTGAAATTTATAAAGCATCAATCACTTAAGTAAATAAAAGCAATAAGCCCCATAACTTTGGGGCTTTTTTCTTAAAGGAGTAAATAATGAAAAAGATTGATATGAAGACGTGGAAAAGACGAGAACATTTTCTATTCTTTTCAAAAATGCACTATCCCCGCTTTGCCGTAACTTTAAATATCGATATTAGTAAACTTGTGCCCTACGTAAAAGAGCGAAACATTTCTTTATCCACGGCCCTTTTATTTTTAACAAGTAAAGCGATGAATAATGTTGAAGAATTTCGGATGCGCATTCGCGGGAACGAAGTCGTAATTCATGACGCTATTCACCCTTCTCTTACGATTCTTACCGATGAAGATACCTTTCACTTTGGTGAAGTAAAGTTTAGTGAAGACTTTTCAATATTTAATGAAAACGCTGCAAAAACAGCGCAAATTACACGCGAAACGAAAACTTAAAGAATGAAGTCGGGCGTGATGATTATATCTTTACTTCAAGTTTACCGTGGTTTACTTTTACTAGTTTAACGCATACGATAACACTTGAAAAGATTAAACTTAGTGTCCCCCGTATTACTTGGGGTAAATATTTTACCCAAGATAATAAGATCTTATTACCATTATCGCTTGATGTAAATCACGCTTTAATTGATGGTGTTCATATTGGAAGGTTTGTTTCTAATCTAGAAATGTATTTAGATGATTTAGCAACATATTTAGCGTAATTTTATTGATACTTGATGAAGTAAGTAAGGTGGAAATGTTATAATATCGCCATGAATGAATATCAAAAAGTAATGCTCGATATCTTAAAAGAATTTATCCGCGTTTGTGAAAAACACAACTTACGCTATTTTTTAGTGACAGGGAGTGCTTTAGGGGCGGTTCGTCATCAAGGTTTTATTCCGTGGGATGATGATATTGATGTCGCCATGCCGCGCCCGGACGCGATGAAGCTTTTAGCGCTTAAAGATGAGTTTGAGCATCCTTTCTTTTTACAACATTACCGCACTGATAAAGCTTACGCGTATCCTTTTATGAAATTACGAAATAGTGACACAACTTACATTGAAAGTAATTTCGTTTATCACAATATTAATCACGGTATTTGGATTGATATATTTATTTTAGACGGGATGAGTAAAACACCAAAACTTAAAAATAAAATGAAGAACCATTTGTTCTGGCCCCTATTTTACCTTGTTTTTGCTGCTAATTTCTATCAAAAACCACGTTTAAAAACGTTTATACCGCAAGTCTTACTTTACTTAGTGTCAATATTATTATTACCATTTAAGATTGGTAACTGGCTTATAAAAGCGATTGATAAAAGTATGCAGCGCATTAAATATGATGACGCTTACTTAGTTGGGGCTTACTTACTTTGGGGTGGTAATAAAGAAGCAATGCCTAAACATCTTTATGGAGAAGGAAAAAAAGTATTATTTGAAGGGGTAGAAGTTGTTATTCCTGAAAAGTATGACGAATACTTAACACGTCGTTTTGGTAATTACATGGCCTTACCGCCTGAAGATAAACGATACGGTCATCACTTCCATAAAGGGGCAAGTGTGACGATTAGTTACAAAGATTATTATAAAAAAAAGCGCTAGATGCGCTTATTTTTTTAAGACAATTTCGTATATTTCTTTTAGTTTCTCACCGATTCTTTTAATACTTCGTTCTTCAGCGACTTTATAACCTTCTTCCCGGGTATCAATTGCGGTACCATTCATTATATTATCAATCAGGGTTTTAAACTCTTCATTATTTTTGCCTTTAAGGACGCTTTTTTCATGGACAAGCCATTCGTCATATACTGGAATATCACGAATAACGACTGGACATTTACTCGCTAGTGCTTCTAAGACGACAATGCCTTCGGTTTCTTCGTACGTTGGGAAGAAGAAGACATCAGCGTTAGCGTAGGCTCCTTCGATAATATCGCCAGCAATATAGCCAGGCATAATCACATTAGCGGGTTTATGGCGAATTGCCTTTTTAATTTTCCGTGATAAAACAGAAGCGGGAGTGTGGCCAAACCAAATAAAGGTGTAATCTGGTCTTTCTTTTGCGATTTCAATAAAATCATGCAATCCTTTACGGGCAAAGAATAAACCGACCGTCATCACTACTTTTTGACCATCTTTTAAATTAAAGAATTCTCTAAACTTTTTAATCTTTTCATCATTTTGTTTATTAAAGCGATCAAGATCAATTCCATTCGATAAAGGATAAATATCACGTTTTAAATTATAAGTATCAAGTAACTTTTTCGAATAAGGGGTTGGGGTAATTAAAACATGACCTAATTTATAGGCTCTTTTTAAATACATTTTAAAGAAAGGGGCAATTTGATTACTAAACATAAAAGAGTTTTGAAAATCTTCTTTAGTGCTATGGGCGTGCCATACGACTTTTTTACCAAGGCGCCGTGCTTTACGCGCCATGCGCCATGAAGCTTTATCAATTGTATTAATGTGGACGATATCATAATCTTCCTTTGGATCAGTCGTAAAATCAATCCCTGCTTCCGTTAAGGCTTTTACTTGGTGGCGCATGGCCCGGCCAATCCCGGACTTATCATATAGTTTTTGTTTTTTGTTAAAAAGTAGTACTTTCATCGTTATTCCTCTTTCTTTTCTTATTTTAACATAAAGCTGCATTTAAAAAACGGGTTATAAGTCGGAAAAAAATTAGGGAAATCGCCCCATTTATGCTATAATAAACAAGGTAAAGAACATGAAAGGAGGACGAAAATGCCATATATTACACATTATGAATCTCCTTTAGGAAACATTGTACTTTTAAGTAATGGTGATGCTTTAACTTCGCTTTTATTGCCGACGCAAGTTGATAGTTATTTTAATCGACAAGCTTATATTGAAAAAGATGACCTCCATGTTTTTGTCTTAACTAAAGAATATTTAGATACTTATTTTAAAGGTGAAAAACCAAGTGTTTTACCGCCGATTGCCTTTAATGCAACCCCATTTAAAGAAATTGTATGGGGTGAATTATTAAAAATACCGTATGGTCAAATATTAACTTATGGTGAACTTGCAAAAAGAGTAGCCGCAGTTCGGGGGACAACCTTTATGTCGGCTCGAGCCGTGGGCCACGCCTTAAGTAAAAACCCGATTTCAATCATTGTCCCGTGTCACCGTGTAATCGGTAATAAAAAACGCCTTGTTGGTTACGGCGGCGGTCTTCCTTTAAAACGGACACTTTTAAAGTTAGAGGGCCACGACTTAACAAAATATAAAGATTAATTTCCCTATACAATCAAATTTTTCTATTTTTGAAGATAATATTTCTTGTGTAAACGCTTACATATGTTATTCTAATTATAGACGACACATATAAGGAGGAAAAATATGAGAAAAGCTTTTGCCGCTGTATTTGTTGCAGCGCTAGCCGCCACACTTGCGTCATGTGGCAAGAAAACGTATGAAATTGCGTTAATTACAGACGTCGGAACGATCAATGACAAATCGTTCAACCAAGGTGC
>CAYTKX010000028.1:0-9303 GCA_964438495.1 uncultured Staphylococcaceae bacterium | reverse complement strand
CCATGAATGCATGCGTGAAAGGCATGTGAGTTAAACCGCTTCTCCAACGGGCCACATGGCGCCTAGTGTAGGATTTGAACCTACGACCGATCGGTTAACAGCCGATTGCTCTGCCGCTGAGCTAACTAGGCCTGTAACGATTAGGCAAGTAGTAGAATACCATATTTCCTAATCGAAGGCAATAACAATCATTGTTATTTGTTAAGTTTTTTCTCAATATCGGCAAGAACGTCACCAACAGTCGTAAAACTAAGCATTTCATCGTTCGTAAATTCGATAGAAAACTCTTCTTCAAGTTTCATCATTACTTCGACTAAATCAAGGCTATCAAGGCCGAGTGATTTTAATTCCATGCTTGGTTCAATCTTTTCAACCTTTAAGATTTCGGTGAATATTTGTTCAATACGTGCTAAATTTGTCATATATGTACCTCTAGAAAGAGATTTTAGCAAATATCAAACGATATTTCAATAAAAAGTGATTAAGCGCCTTCACCCACTTAAAGAGGGTGTTAAAAACCCATCGCACTATTAGCGGCTGATTCTTGGCTATTAATTGTTTCCACGTTATTATTAACGACCGCTTTAATCGCGCCACCAATGGCCACTGACATTAAGATAACTAAGATAATGCCGAATAATTGTCCTTTTAGCTCTGACATACTTCCTCCTTTCTTTTATAAATAACCAACGATTACGACTCTTGTAACTTTTACTTCCATTTCTTCCTTTTGTAAAATCATTGGTGTATACATACGAACTAACCGAAAACTTATTGTTTCGCCCATACTTATATAAGTGCATTCACCGCTGCATTCAATCGTAACCCCTTCTGCTTCTAGGCTATTAATTAAGCTTTGTTTAATGCCCCCTTCTTTACTTATTTGGTAACTTGCAACTGTTGCCCTTGCTTCAAGGAACGTACGGATCGTACTAATACGCATTAAATCAACCCCAAAAAGAATAGTGGGTAATATTAAAATAAAAGAATACATCAATCCAAATATGTTACTCATTAAGCCCCTCCTAAAAGCGAAAGGATGCTCCCCATAATCGTAAACATCATAATCCCGCTGCCGAGAAATAGACTTAAGTCGAAGCGGTCATAACTATTTTGATGCTGACTTATTTCAGCGTCATTATATTCTTTAAGTAATGTTTCAAATAAATAGTTAAATTGCCATAGTCTTTTCGGATCTAAGCCATGATTAATAAGCATATAAATGTTAATCATAATGTGAGTGACAAAGCGGTGATTATATTTTTTAGCAAAGTTAATAAACGGGGTGACACTATGGTCTTTATTAATAGCGCTAATAAGCCGCACTAATTCTTCATGCATCCGCCCGCTAGTTAAATCTAAACTAGCACTTAATGCATTAAAGACATTAGCGTCACTATCAAGGGCAACGCGAAAGTGGGTAAAGACATTTATAAAATTAGCGATGTTTAAGTTATCTTTTGTTTCATCTTTCTTTGTGGAAAAATAATATAAAGCGATTCCAATAACGATTAAAGGCCCGTAAATTAAATAATTACGTAGCCAATAAATAAGCGCTAAGCCACTAATAATAAAGAGCACTGCTAATGCTTTAAGTAACTTCTTAAGTGACATTTTTACTCCTCCGTAAACGGTTTTCAATAAGTAAGGTTAAACTTAAAAGAAAAGTACCCATAAACAATTCATTGCCAATTAAATACGTTAAGTCTAAATTATTAAGATTGATCGTATCATTTAAGGCAAAACGAAATATGACCGCGACCGCCATAATAAAAAACCAGTTAAAGACAAATTTTATTAAATAAGTATTATCAATACGGTTTAATTTAATAAGTTGGGCTTCACTGTCAGAAATTGTGTATAAAAGCACTTCACTTACCTTAATAAAAGCACCTCCACGGTCCACGACAACCATCAACATATCAAAGAATGATTCATAGTAATAATCATTAAAATATAGTTTTAATTGTTCAACAAGACTTAATCCATCGCCTTTTTGCAAGCGATTAAGGGTCTTTTGCTCACTTCCACTAAAGAGGGGAAAGATAATAGCGATTGTGGCTTCAATACTTTTTTGAACATCGAAGTTTAAAATAAAAAGTTCAATAAATGAAAACATAAAACGCTTTCGGGCGATGAGATTTTGATAATAATATAAGCGAACCGCTAAATAGATAGCAAATAGTAAGGTAATGGCGCTATTAATCATTACATAATAGATACTGCCAAGGACAAGATACGAGTATCCTCCAATTAAAATAACGAGAAATAAGGGAAAGATAATTACTAATTTCATTCTTTATCCTCACAATAGATTGTTTTGAGCTTTTTTGTTTTAGCGTCATAGGCAGTAATTTTTTCAATATAACGCTTAACTTGCCCTTTATTATCTTCTTTCTTTGCTAGGTGAATAACATAGGGGTAAGCGTTATATAAGGCTTCTTTATTAGCCGAACCACTTAAATATAAAACACGGTCATAAGCAATTTCCGCACTATCTGCGTGCAAAGTAACAATATTAGGGTGTCCACTGATAGCCCCTTGTAATATTTCTTTCATTTCGTGACCCCGACTTTCCGCGATAATTAAATAATCAGCGTGAAAGCGGAGGGCGCGTTGAACATATTCGCGAATTGCATCTTCTTGATTATCTTTAGTTTGCCAAAGCGTAATATCTAGCGTTTCGTTTAACGTGTGCACTTCTCCTAACTCTAATACATTATCAATGACTAAAACACGTGTATTAGGTGGTAATAACATTAATAAATATTTTTGTAATGTCGTTTTTCCGACACCCGTTGTGCCGCTTATGATGATCGACCTTTTTTTACTCATAATATCTTGTAAAATACCGCCAAGCTTTTCGCCAAGATAATTAGGGTTTCTTGCTAAAAAGTTATGGTTAATGCGCAGGGCAAAGCTTAAACTTTCTTTATAACCGAAGCGACTAAGCGCATAATGCATAGCGCTAAGGCGATATTTACCGACCGAAATATCTAAAAAAGTATCGCTATAGGAAAAGCGAACATTAGCGTAATTTGCGATATTACGAAGGAATGTTAACACTTGGCTATTATCAATACTTTTATAAAAAGCACGCCCACTTTTACTCGAGAAAAAATAAAGGTTTTGCCCGTTATAACTAATATCAGTAATTGATTCATCACTTAATAAATCTTTCATGAAACTAGTTTCAATAATTGTAATTACATTATCGATTGCGTGTGACATAATATTTAAATGTTTTATCGTAAAATGCACTAAAGCCAAGGTTTGCTTTAAGATTTATGCGAAATTCATTACTCCTTTCGCCGATTTTTTTAATCCGCCCATTACGGTAGAAAGTAATCTTATATTCATAATTATTAACTTTTAGATTGTTTGTAAAATGCTCATCAATCATGGTGGTTACTTTTGTTTCATTGAAATACGCTTCTTCGGTTTGTTCACTAAAGGTAATGGCGTGATAGAGATAATCATGAGTAATACTATTAAAGACTTCATTAACGTGACTATAGCGGACACTCATCGTAAACTGCGCGCTAAAGAGAAATAAAAATACAAAGGCTAATTTCCACCACATATTAATTTCTTTCGATCCTTACTTCGTGATAGCCGTCTTCCCCGACATAAACATCTAGAATCTTTACTTTAAATCGAAAAGTCACATTAAACTTATTAAAGCCAAAGCCTTTAATTTCAAGACGATAATCAGCGGCTTCGATCTCATCTTTACGCCCTTTGGGAAATAAGTATTTTGTGGATTGAAGAAACCCTTTTTTATAAGCCATACATGTTAAGTGTGTCACTGGATCATAATAGACAATTGTTTTGGGATGAAAAGAAATAATATAATCATTTTTAATAAGTTTTAAATGTAACACTGCTTCATGATCAAAACTTTGCAAATGATACGGGAAAAGGGAATGATTAGTAATATATAGCCGCGCATCATCAAACATTTTGTCAACATTTTCGTAATCCGCATTAGTTCTTATAAATAGTGTTTCTAAATTCAAAAACAAATCGTGTGCTAATAGTAGTTCTTCAATAAGGCCAGAACTATAGATTGAAGTTTTAATAAAGCGCACCGTACCCGCTACATATCCGTTATATACAAACACTGTTTCTTCACTAAACTTCGCGTCGCGGTCAGCTTTATTATTTAAATCAACTTCGACGCCGGGACGATAGCCATAAAAATAAATAGTGTGCGTTTTATAACTTGTTTCGCCAAGCGGGCGATGCATAAACACTAAAGCATTACGGCCTACTCCTGTTGCTCCGGAATAAGAAGAATAATGTAGCGGTAACTCTTCCCCTTTATTTAATAGTATTTGGCGCTTAGGTCTTGTAACGACAACTTCACCTGCCGGATTTCTAACATAATACTCATATTCAAGTGTCATATCAATCGTCGTATGATAAACAAAACTAATACGCACCGGTTTCGTAACGTCACACGGATACTGAGTATAAGGTAAAATGCCACTGACTGGGGGCGCGTATTCTAGTGGCGGGATAACTTGGGCTAAAAAAAGGATAAACAATGTCGCTTTTAAGAGTTTCATAATTATAAATACCACTAACCTTTATTTTTTGGCACAAAAAAATTGTTGTGTCGTGCAATTTAAACTGTTTTAGTCTATTATTTATATATGATTGTGTTAATGGGTGCAAGTGCAAGTGGAAAAACCGAAGTCGCCAAAATGCTTGGTAAAATTTTTGCGATGAAAAAAGTTGTGACCCATACGACGAGAAGTATGCGCCCTGGGGAACAAAATGGCGTGGATTACCACTTTGTGACGAAAGAAGAATTCTTGAAACTAGCGCAAAACGGTCATTTCGTGGAAACGGTCGAATATAACGAAAATTATTACGGCACTTCGAAAGCCGAAATTGATACGAATAAAGTACTTATTATTGAACCAAATGGTTTAAAACCAATTAAAGCACTTAAAGATAATGAAATCGTTGTCTTTTTTATGCAAGCAAGCCGCAGTGTACGCCAAAAACGGATGATTGAGCGTGGTGATAACCCTAGCGTTGCCTTAGAACGGATTATTATTGATGACGCGAAATTTAATCCGCGCAACATTGAAGGGATTGATTATACAATTGATAGCGAACACCAAAGTATTCGTGATATTACGCTTGAAGTATATGAAAAATACGCGAAAAGGATTATTAGTCTTTAAGAAAACAATCAACACTTTGTAAAAGTAAAGGGAGCGCTTCTAAAAGTTTCGGCTCCATTTTTTTTGTTTTGGGAACGCCTCTTGTTTCTAGTATGCCTTGGGGAACAATCATTAGACCATTTAAGTTTTGTTCAGTTGTTAAGGCAAAAACCGCCCCTAAAACGGCTTTTCTTGGCGTGTGGAAGACAATGCGCATAAAAGCATGTGCCATCGCATTTAATAGTTTAAATTTAAAGCGCGTAATGTTTGTTTTACTAACACCAGGGTGATAAATAGCGATTTTGGCATCAATTTTAAAAGGTAAAAGGTCACTTTGCTCCATTAAGGCAAGCGTAAAAATATTTAAAGCAGCTTTCGAGCCTTTATATTGACGGTGGCGCGTTACATTTTCCCCGGCAATAATCTTTTTTAATTGCTTTTCATTTAATTTTTTATAGGCAGCGGGTGACGTAACAAAGACAAGGCGCGTTTCTTTATTAATTAAGTTTTCGGCATGTAAAGCTTTCACTAACAAATAGTTACCGTAATAATTAACGCCAAAAGTTAGCCCCATTTTATTACTAGTTTTAAGTCCCCGACCAGGAATATATATCCCAGCGTTAAAGATAAAGCCATCAAACTTTACTTGGTCTTTAACTAAAGCATCGACAAACGCTTGGATTGAAGCTTCATCACTTTGATCAAAATGATATTCACTAATGTGGGCGACTGGAAACTTTTCAAGCATTTTTTGCTTAGCTTTATGACTTTTTTTCGGGTTCCGATTCGCCATAATTACATGGGCCTTTTTTTCTAATAAAATTAAGGCTAAAGCATAGCCTAAACCACTATTAGCGCCCGTAATAATATATGTTTTACCGTGCAAAGAGGCGGTCTTAGCTAAATAGGTCGCGGTTCGCAAAATCATTTTTCATCCTCAACGAAAACCTCAACTTTCTCAACGACAAAGCCGTCGATTTTAATAATCTTAACCCGAATGTTTTCATAAGTGAATGTATCGCCAACACGAGCAAAACGGTCAAGCATTTCTAAACACCAACCAGCGACGGTATCGTAATCGTTATCTTCATCTTCTTCTAAGGAAAATAACTCGAAAAAGTCTTCAATATTTAAGCCACCATCAATAATATAATGGGTGTCACTTTTTTTAACGATAGGTTCATCAACAACGTCACTTTCATCCCAAATTTCACCAATGATTTCTTCAAGAATGTCTTCTAAAGTAATAATTCCTTCGGTGCCGCCATATTCATCGATAACAATCGCAATATGGTTTTTTGTCTTTTTAAATTCACTTAAAATTTGGCTAATATTTTTCGTATGATGGACAAAAAGCGGCTTTTTAATAAGCGAGCGGATGTTAATTTTTTTCTTACTAAGCGTTAGTTTAATTAAGTCTTTGGTCGATAAAATACCGATTATATTATCAATTGTGCCTTCATATACGGGTATACGACTATATTTAAAGATTTCTTGTTCTTTCATAATCTTTTTTATGTCGTCTTCAATGTCATAACTAAGGACATCAACGCGGGGGGTCATAATTTCATAAGCTTCCGTTTCCGTAAATTCGATTGCTGACCGCACTAAGTCACTTGTTTCTTCGTCAATTAAGCCTTGTTCTTCAATTTCATCAACAATTAGTTGTAGTTCGTCTTCAGTATATATACCGTCATGATTATTAGTGTCATCTACTTTTTCTTTCCGCTTATTGGTAAGAAAACGGAAGAAAAATAAGACTGGTAAAAATAAATATTCAAAAAACTTAAAGAAATAATAATAAGAGTAAGCAAGGCGATAATTAAATTTAACACCGATCGTTTTTGGGACAATTTCGCCAAATATGACGACAACGATGAATAAAAGCGCGGTAAAAATAACGACATATTGTCCAGTCGAACCATGCGCCTTATCATAGCTTAAAGCCATCCCGGTAACAAGGGCAGTAAGAGCAATATTTACAAAGTTATTGCCAAGTAAGATTGTTAAAACCGTTTGATCATAATTATCGACGATCTTTTTAACTTGGACGCTATGCTTTTTCCCACTTTCAACATCGCGTTCGAGCCGTAAACGATTGGTCGTTGAATATACACTTTCCGCACTTGAAAAGAAAAACGATAAAAAGACTAAAAGGGCGATTAAGATAATGCGAATCATATCATACATCGAACTTTTCCTCCCCTTTTAAAGATGATGTGACTTCGGCGATTTGCCCGACAAGTTCTTCTAATACGTCTTCCATTGTCACCATCCCCAGTAACTTCTTTTGATCATCAAGGACAAAAGCGATGTGAGTGTTTTTGCGTTTAAAGCCTTCAATCATTTTCGTCATTGTGATTTTATAGTTAACAAAATAGGGCTTATTCATGATCGTTTTTGGATTAATACTTGGCTTTTTTTGATAGTGTTTAATGTATTCGCGGACCACAATAACGCCAACAATTTTATCAATTGTTCCTTCATAAAGCGGAATTCTCGAAAATGGAGAGGCCAAAATATAATCATTAAAGGTTTTAGTTGAAAACTTTTTAATGTCATAAGCTTTAATATTTTGTTTTGGCGTTAAAACGTCTTTTACAACAGTTTCGCTAAATTCTAAACTTGATAAGATTAATTCACTAGCATCTTCGTTAATAATCCCTTGTTCTTCAATCGCTTCAATCACATTTTCAAAGTCGTCAGCTGTGAAGATGTTATCTTCTTTAAAATTAAAGATTTTTTTAAGTAGCCAAATGATTGCCCGAAAGATCAGCGCAAAGGGATAGCTAATAATAATAAGTGGCACTAAAAGAAAGGCGCTAACTTGGACAAAGCCCTCATTATATTTTTTCGCTAAGAGTTTAGGAATTGTTTCTCCTAAGACAAAAATGACAGGAACGCCAATTAAAGTCGCATAAAGTTCAGCCTTATCACCAAAGTTTAAATTTAGTAAAGTAGCAGTTAAAAGCGCAGTAAAAAGCATATTAACTAAATTGTTAAATAAAACGACTGATACTATACTATTTTCAAGGCGGACAAGGACCCAGGAAGCAAGGCGTGCACTAATGCTGCCTTCTTCTGCCTTCGCCTTTATTTTGAAACGGTTCGCAGTCATAAATGCCGTCTCAGTCGCGCTACAATAAGCACTACCAAGTAAATAAAGAATTAATAAAAGCCACGTCAGAGGCTCATCAGGCATTTAATAACCACACTCCTTTTGCTGCTAGTTGCATGATAAGATAATATCATAAACGATAAAAGACTTCAATTTATTTATAAAGGGCAATAAAAAAGCCTATGCGAACATAGGCTAATTTTTAGTAATTTTTAACTTACTTTAATTCTTTGACGTGGTCGGTTGTTTCTGGTTCAAACTTTTTAGCGATACCATTTTTCTCCATCACGTCATCAATTAATTGTAACGCCCGTTTCATCGAGAGGTCACTGCGGACATAGATGAATACTGGTACATCTTCGTATTGCTTAACGCCTTCGGCTGATTTAAGCGGGATTTTACTATCTTTATAATCATCAAGATTAATTGGTAAGTAAAGTTTAAGTCCGCTATTTCCGCTATTTGTTAAGCGAGCATATAAGACGCGACCACTACGGAATGAATCACCAACATTACTAACCCGACTATTTAATCCGTAACTTAATAAGTAGTTTTTAAGGACGTTGTAGTCAGCCTTCACTGGTTCATCAACCATTTGCATCCGGTCAGGGAACGCAATCCGTTCTGGTGTTGGTTTCTTCGCCGGTTTAGCTGGTGCAGGGGCGGCTACCACTTTAGATGGTTCCGCTTTTGGTGCCGGTTCAGCTTTTTTCTCAACAACTTTTTCAACAACGACTGGTTCGCGTTTATCGATTTCTTCGTTGGCGAGTTTGCGAATAAGGGCTTCAAGTTCGGGATCTTCAAGATCAACTTTTGCTTTTTCTTCTTCTTTTTCTTCTTCTAAAACTTCTTCTTCGGCTTTTTCTTCTTCCTCGGCGACTTCTTCTTCAAGTAATGATTTTTCTTTACGGCTACCTGAAGTAACAAGACCAACGACTAATAAGTGTAAGCCTAAGGCGACGATTAAGACACCAAGGACAAACCAATAAGCGGTTGGTACCATCGCAA
>CAYTKX010000027.1:0-9562 GCA_964438495.1 uncultured Staphylococcaceae bacterium | reverse complement strand
TCCAGAAGCAGACGCCTTAGCGTGGGGCACATCATTTTTAGCGTTAACGAGTGACGGCTGTGCGCAAAGTTCGAAAACGCTTTTAGAAAATGTGTGGGGTGAAGCTAAAAATAGTTATCTCGCGCTTAGTGAAGAAGCGAAAGTAATCGTTAAAGAAAAAGAACTAGACGCTAATGGTGATGATTTAAGTCACGCTAAAGCGCGCTATATATTACTTGTTAATAAATATGGGTTTGAAAACTTTATTGAACGAAATGTGGGCAGTGAACAAAGAAATAACGCGCTCAATGTTGATGCGCGTTATGCCTTACCACTAATTCTTTTTAGTGTTGTACTTGGTGGTACTTTAATTACTACCTTAGTGTTAAAAAAGAAGAAGCGTTAATTATTTCCAATAATAATCAAAGAATTTCGTAACGTATTTAGCGTTAACTTCATAGCGGGCTCCAGGAACAAACCGGGGCCCATTTTCTGTTTCTACGACTAAACTAGCGTCAATTTCTTGGCCGATTTCACTAGCGTATTCGCCTAAATATGTTTTTCCGCGCACGCCGTTAAAGTAAGAATCACTAATTTTATAAACATCACCGACTTTTTCAATGAATTCATTTTGGAAGACGATCATATCTTTAATGATTGGACTGACGTCCCCCGTCGCGACGTAATCATTGCCGTCGGGGTAAATGACTTGTAAGGCGGGGACAAAGCCCGTGCCGTAACCTGATACTTTATTTAACTCTTCACTTAAGCCGTATACTTTTTTAATCTCCGTCCAGTATTCAGGTTGATTAACGCGAATATCATAAGTTTCCACTAAGTAATAAGGTAATTTTTGGCTTATGACATTATCTTTTAAGTAACCCGGCATAAACTTATCGTTTAAAGCTTGGCAATCAGGACAAGGTCCGAGTGACCAACTTATAATAAAAGGTTTTGTGCCTTTTAATAATTCGTTTAATTTATCAAAACTTATAAATTTCATGATTGGCCTTTCTATGTGGCGATCAAGCCACTTTGTGAATTTGTCTTTTTGGGTAAAGACCGTGCTATCTTCGTTATAAGCAATCCCTACTTTATAGACACCTTCATTATATACACCAATGACAGGAGTGTTTGTTAATTTGCGACTTATTGGTAAACCTTTAAAGTCTTCACCTAATAAACTAGTTTCAATAACGTAGATTGGAATACCACTTTCTTTAATAAAAGGATTTAAGACGTGTTCGCGGAAAGTGCTCCAACAAGAACATGTTTTATCAGCGTAACTTACTAAAAGAAAATTATCCTTATTAGTAATCATGTCATCAACGTCTTTTACCGCCTCAAATTCAACAACAGCGGTCACTGTTTCATCCCCAAAATATATCGGGGTTTTTTCGACTTTTCGTTCTTTACAACCACTTAACATTAAAGAAGCGGTAAGGAGAACAAGACTAGTTAGTTTTTTCATAATATTCACCTACTTTATTTAATAATTTTACCAAGTTTTAACGGTATTTGCAAAAAGCATTAAAAAGATACCTAAAATCGATTTTAAAAAATATAGATTATTCCCATAAATTGTAATAAAACATTTCAATAATGGGTCTAATTAAGTCATAGAGAGTTTTCATTTGAAATTTTAGTGAGTTTCCATTATATTTTATCTATGATAAGGGGGACTAATAATGGATAAAATAACGAAGCATAACATAGCGCGTGAAGATATAATTATCGAGCTACAAAACGTTAGTAAAGTATATGATGGAAAGACAGTAGTAGATGGTTTTAATCTATACGTTAAAAGAGGAGAGTTTATTACCTTTTTAGGACCTTCTGGCTGTGGTAAAACAACGACGTTACGAATGATTGCCGGCTTTGAAATACCAAGTGAAGGCAAGATCATTTTAAACGGCGAAGATATCACTAATTTACCGCCCTATAAAAGGCCGGTCAATACCGTGTTTCAGCGTTACGCCTTATTCCCACATTTAGATGTTTATGATAACATCGCTTTTGGATTAAAGATTAAGAAAATTAAAGATGTTAAAAATGGGAAAGAAGTATTACGGAAACTAACATCTAAAGAAATTGATGAAAAAGTCGTTAAAGCCTTAAAGATGGTTGACCTTGAACAATTTGAAGCTCGTGATATAAGTACCCTTTCTGGTGGTCAACAACAACGGGTGGCGATTGCGCGCGCCATTGTTAATGAACCAGAAATCATCTTACTTGATGAACCGCTTGGGGCACTTGACTTAAAGATGCGTAAAGAAATGCAACTTGAATTAAAGTCGCTCCATAAAAGATTAGGCATTACTTTTATCTATGTTACCCATGATCAAGAAGAAGCCTTAACAATGAGCGATACGATCGTCGTTATGAATGACGGGATTATTCAACAAATTGGGGCCCCGACTGATATATATAATGAACCGAAAAACCCGTTTGTCGCGGACTTTATCGGCGAATCAAATATTTTTAACGCCCGGATGGCGGGGAAACTCCAAGTTAAGTTTCTAGGCGCGACCTTTACGTGCGTGGATGATTTACCAAATAACGAAAAGGTTGATGTCGTCATTCGTCCCGAAGACGTTGAAATCGTTAAAGCCGGTAAAGGGCAAGTTGATGGGAAAATTATTAACAAAGTCTTTAAAGGGGTCCACTATGAATATGTTGTTCGGGTGGGCCGCAAAAGTGAAGTCATCGTGCAAAGTACACGGGACTATCCTTTAAATAATGATGTTGGTTTAAATATTGACCCTGAATCAATTCATATTATGAAAAAAGAAATTACCGCGAATGTGTATTCTGATGCGTGGATTAATAATAAAAATGAATTGATGATTGGTGAGGCGGCTTTTGCGGTTGATGTTACGCAACTCTTAAAAGGAAGCACAGTTGATGAAGAAGGTTATTTAGTCGATAGTAAAGGCGTTAAATATGATTTAAATGATATTGATGTCATTGCAACGGTTGAATTTAGTGATGTGGAAATAAGTGATAACCAAGAAGAAGGGCAAGCTTTTGGTAGCGTCATCAGTGTCATCTGGCTTGGTGACCACTATCAAGTAGTAGTGCGGACCGAAGACGAAGAAGACTTCATTATTGATTCACCCTATCTTTGGAACGAAGAAGACCATGTCAGTATTACGATTAAAAAAGAAAACATTGTCTTAAAGGCTAAAGGAGAGTTAGTGCCTTATGAAAATTAATTTCCGGCGCGCTCATCTTGGGATACCTTATGTTGTCTTTATGATACTATTTGTCCTTTTGCCGTTATTCTTTATTCTTTTCTATGCATTTACGAATAGTAGTGGACAATTAAGTGTCGAACCGCTTGTTAATTTCTTTACAAGCAGTGCGAAATGGCGGGTCTTATTTGTCTCCTTTATCTTTGGTTTACTAAATACGGCCTTAACCTTACTTATCGGTTATCCTTTAGCGATGATCTTAGCGAATAAAAAATATAATAAAAATGCAGTGTTAGTCATGCTTTTTGTCATGCCGATGTGGATTAACTTTGTCTTACGCACATGGGCGATGCGTGACGTCTTAAGCTTTCTTGGTTTAAGTGGGGGTGAATACCCGGAACTTGCAACCTTACTTGGCTTAACTTATAACTATTTACCGTTTACGATTTTACCGCTTTATTCCACGATGCTAAAACTTGATAAAAGTCAAATTGAAGCAAGTCAAGATTTAGGAGCGGGACCAGTGCGGACCTTTACAAAAGTTATTTTACCAATGACGATGCCAGGCATTATAAGTGCGGCAACGATGGTCTTTATGCCGACGATGACAAGTTACGTTATCGCTGATATTTTAGGGGAAGGGAAGGTTACTTTATTTGGTAAGTATATTGAAATCTACTTCACCCAAAACATATGGAATGATGGCTCTTTCTTAGCGCTTATCATGTTATTACTCATTTTATTAAGTGTCTTATTACCGCGACTTTTCGCGAAGAATAAGGTGAAAGGAAGTAATGTATGGTAAAGAAAATACTCGCTAAAGTATATGTGTACTTAATATTATTCCTTTTATACTTACCAATTCTTTTCCTTATGGTCTTTAGCTTTACAGAAGCACAAACAACCGGCGTATGGACGGGCTTTAGTCTTGCGCTTTACGGCAAAGTATTTTTAAACGCAAAAATAATGCGCGCCTTATTTAATACGCTTTTAATTGCAGTAAGCGCCGCCTTAGTGTCGACAATTTTAGGAACATTAGGCGCAATCGGTGTCTTCTATATGAAGAAAAGACCACGCCAAGTTATTGAAAGCGTCAATGAAATTCCGGTAGTAAACGCGGAAATTGTTATTGCTATCAGCCTGGCGATTGTCTTTAAAGTAACAACAAACGCCCTTATGAGCATGGGCTTAACTGTGGATAGTCCAAACTTTATTACGTTATTAATTGGCCATGTTGTCTTAAGTATTGCTTTTGTCTATTTAAATGTAAAGCCAAAATTATTACAGATGGATCCAAATGATTATGAAGCCGCGCTGGACCTTGGCGCTAAACCGATGTACGCGCTTTATAAAGTTGTGTTACCGGCAATTATCCCCGGGATTATAAGCGGCTTTATGCTTGCCTTTACCCTTTCTTTAGATGATTACATTATTACGTCATTTTTACGTAATCAATCGTTTGATACCTTAAGTACTTTTGTCCAAGGCGTCATTGTTAAATCAACGATTCCCCCGGAATTACGGGCTTTAACTACGTATATCGTCCTTATTACTTTAGGCGTTGTCTTAGTGTCGGGCTTACGTAAAGATTCAAAATCAGAAAAGAAAGCCTTAGGGCGTGAACTTAAATTACGGAGGATGCCATAATGAAACTTAAAAACGGTTTATTCCTCACACTCCTTGCGTTTACAAGTGTTAGCCTTAGCGCAAGTCCAAATCCCAAACTAGTAACGGAAGTAACCTATAAAAAGAAAAATGCCGCCCCTAGTGAAGGCGACGCTTTAACATTACGTATCTTTAACTGGGAAGATTATATTGCTGAAGGTGATGAAGAAGATCCCGAATCATTTGATACTTTAAGTGCCTTCCAAACCCATTATAAAGAAGTATATGGCCAAGATGTTAACTTTGTCTATGATACATTCTCCACGAACGAAGAAATGTATAACATTATTAAATTAAATGGGGCAAAATATGACTTAATCGCCCCAAGTGATTATATGATTCAACGCTTAATGCGTGAAGATATGCTTGAAAAGTATGATGTTGATAGTGAAGGGCAATACACTCATATCCCCCATTACAATGAATACGCGAGTCATTATCATTTAAAGTTATTTGAAGACGCGGGATGGACTGAATACGCAGTTGGTTATTTATGGGGCACTTTTGGTTTACTCTATAACCGCAATGTTAGTGAAACAGTGCAAGAAGATATGAAAAGCTGGTCTGTCCTTTGGGATGAGCGCTATAACAAAAAGATTTCCATTAAAGACGCAATGCGTGAAGGTTATTTAGTGGGGCTTTTTAAAGTATATGAAGAAGAACTTTTAAAACTGGCCGCAGATTATGAAGCGGGAACAATAAGTGCAGAAGCTTATAACTTAGAACTTAACGATTTATTAAATGACGTTGACCCAGAAACAATTAAAAAAGTTGATGTCGCCTTACGTGAACTTAAAAAGAATATTTACGGTTTAGAAGTCGACCAAGGGAAAAACGACATGATTAAAGGAACAATCGCTCTTAACACCGCCTGGAGTGGGGACGCGGTTTATTCGATTTATCAAGCCGCTGAAGAAGTGGGGGAAGACGTCTTACGTTATTCAATTCCGCGTGAAGGAAGTAATATTTGGTTTGATGGCTGGGTAATGCCCAAAGGGGCGAACACCCTTTTAGCGCAACGCTTTATTGATTTTCTAAGTTTCCCTGAAGTTGCAATCGCGAATATGGATTACATTGGCTACACTAGTTTTATTGCCGGAGATGAAATCTTAGCCTACGTTCAAGATTATGATGATGTCCATAGTGAAGAAGACACTGAACCTGGTGTTGATCACGATTTACGTTATTTCTTTGAAGGGACGATTGAAAATATTGATGACGCGATTATTACGATTAAAGAAGAATATGTGGGAGGCCAACTTTCGACCCAATATCCAAACCATGAAGAAGTTATAAGAAGCGCTGTCATGCGAGACTTTGGCGAAAGCAATAAACTCGTTATTGATATGTGGGCAAACTTTAAAGCGACGGAAATTCAAACGTGGATGATTGTCTTTACGACCATTATTGTTCTTGGCGTCAGTGGGGCGGCAATATATCATTTTGCCACTAAACAAAAAGCAGCGCGCCGGAAACGGAACTTAGCAAATAAATGAAAAAAATAGCCGTTATCGGAGGGGGTGTAAGTGGTGTTACTTTCGCTTTGGAAACACAAGACACCGCTCGTGTTACAATCTTTGAACGGGAAAGTGCCTTACTTTTAAAGCTCCTTAAAACCGGTAACGGCAAGGCTAATATTTATAACCGTGACATCAAGTTAGCGGCATATAATGACCAAAACTTTATGAAAGACCATGCTTTAAAGATTGAAAAGACGCTCGATGATTTCTTTTTAAAGTACGGTATTTTAACATACACTGATGATGAAAAAAGAGTGTATCCCTATAGTCGAAGCGCAAGTGGGTTACGTGAGTATTTATTGTCCTTATTAAAAGTTAATATTAAAGTTAACACAAATATTGATAGTGTTCGTAAACATAAAAGTGGCTATCTAATAAACGATGAATATTTTGATTATGTAGTGCTAGCGATCGGGTCAGGGGCAGGACTATTTAAATATGGGTTAACGAATAATAATGACCCGTTACTTGAAAGTTTAAGTTTAAGACGTACTGCTTTAGTGCCGGTTATTAAAACAATCGCCGTTAAAGAAAACTTGAAAGTCTTAAATAATCGACGAGCAGAGGTCATCATGACTTTATGGCAAGACGATACCGTGCTCATTAAAGAAAAGGGGGAAGTGCTTTTTAAAAGTGACGGCTTAAGTGGCATCGTTAGTTTTATTGTTTCTAGTTACTTTGAGTGGGCAGTTAAAGAAAAAGCCGATGCAAAATATAAAGTAACACTTGACTTAATGCCCGAACATACGAGTCATGATGTTTTAAGGCTTATTAAAAGTAAAGAAGATTATTCAAAAGTATTCGCGCCTTTCTTAGTGGAATATTTAAAGAGTTTAAAAGACGATAACATTTTAAAAAATGTCAAAGCTTTAAGCTTTACCCCGCTTCCTTTGAATTACCCCGAAAATAGCCAAGCAATAAGCGGGGGCGTAATAGTCGAAGAAGTAGGAAGTGACTTTACCCATCAAAGGGCGGCTAATCTAATTATCTTAGGCGAAGTTTTAAACATAGATGGTATCTGTGGCGGTTATAATTTAGGGTTTGCGTTTTACAGTGGAATTATCGCTAGTAGAAGCCTTTTATACAAATTGTCAATTTAAGGGGTTTTCATTAGACGGTGTCTAATTTTCATTTAATTTAAGGCTAAAATGCCGTGTTTAGTAATGAATTAGTAGTTATAAAGACTACTTTTTTCTTTATTTTTTAATATTTTCTAATACTACAAAACTACTACTATCGGTAGTCTTTTATCTACTTATAACTTTGTTTGATTACTAACTCTTTATTCGTTATATTTATAAGCACGAACCGACATATTAGAAGGAGGATTTATGGTTACTCATATTAAGAAAAGAGACGGACGTCTCCAAAAATTTAACGCTAGTAAAATCGCTAATGCAATTAATAGTGCATACGGTGATAATAACGATGTGCAAAGCTTACTCTACGCTGCAGAAATTGCCGCAACATTAAACGCTAATTACGACGGGACAATTGATATTGAAGTTGTCCAAGACGAAGTTGAAAAGTATTTAATGAAAAAAGATCAAGTCATTGCTAAAAAATATATATTATATCGGAAAGACCGTGAACGTATTCGTAACGCTAAAGGGACTGTTTTTAATTATAAGAAGTTAGTAGAAGACTATTTAAATGTTAACGACTGGCGTGTGAAAGAAAACTCCACTGTTAACTATTCTTTAGGTGGCCTTATTATAAGTAATAGTGGGGCGGTAACCGCTAATTACTGGTTAAGTGAAGTATATGACGAAGATACTGCTAACGCCCACCGAAGTGCCGCAATTCATATTCATGACTTAAGTATGCTTGCCGCATATTGCGCCGGTTGGGACATTGAACGCATTATTAAAGATGGTGTCGGTGGAGTTGAAGGAAAAATTACGAGTAAACCGGCAAAACACTTATTCACCTTAAGTAACCAATTAGTAAACTTCCTTGGAATCATGCAAAACGAATGGGCAGGCGCCCAAGCTTTCTCAAGCTTTGATACATATCTTGCCCCCTTTGTCAAAGCGGATAACTTAACATATAAACAAACAAAACAAGCAATTCAATCCTTTGTCTTTGGTGTTAATACGCCAAGTCGCTGGGGTTCACAAGCACCGTTTAGTAATATTACCCTTGACTGGACCGTCCCTGCTGATTTAGCCGAGCGCCAAGCCATTGTCGGTGGTGAAGAACAAGATTTTAAATATAAAGACTGTCAAAAAGAAATGGATATGATCAATAAAGCCTTCTTAGAAGTAATGATTGAAGGTGACGCGAATGGCCGCGGCTTCCAATATCCAATTCCTACATATTCGATTACGAAAGACTTTGATTGGAATGAAAGTGAAAATAATCGCCTTTTATTTGAAATGACCGCAAAATACGGCACCCCATATTTTAGTAACTATATTAATAGTGATATGGAACCAAGTGATGTCCGTAGTATGTGCTGCCGCTTACGGCTTGATTTACGCGAATTACGGAAAAAAGGTGGCGGATTCTTTGGTGCGGGTTCAAACACTGGTTCGGTTGGTGTTGTAACCCTTAATATGCCGCGCTTAGCCTACTTAAGCGCTAGCGAAAATGATTTCTTTAATGAACTTAATCGCTTAATGGATTTAAGTGCGAAAAGTTTGAAAACAAAACGCGACATCGTTTCAAAATTACTCGCTGATGGCCTTTATCCTTATACAAAAGTATATTTAGGTAACTTTGATAACCATTTCTCGACTATTGGTCTTGTCGGGATGAATGAAGCGTGTTTAAATGCAAAATGGATTCAAAAAGACTTAACGAGCAAAGAAGGACAAGAATTCACGATCAAAGTACTCAATCATATGCGCGAACGCTTAAGTGATTATCAAGAGCTTTATGGTGATCTTTATAACTTAGAAGCGACCCCCGCCGAAAGTACCGCCTTTCGCTTTGCAAAGCACGATAAAAAGAATTTCCCAAACATTATTACCGCTTTAGCAAGTGACGGTACACCATTTTACACAAATAGCAGTCACTTACCAGTCGGCTACACCGAAACGGTCAGTGAAGCACTCGCCATTCAAGATGAAATGCAAACATTATATACGTCAGGTACCGTCTTCCATACGTTCCTTGGCCAAAAATTACCAAGTTGGGAAGTCGCCGCTACTTTAGTGCGGAAAATTGCTGAAAACTATAAATTACCTTACTTTACAATGT
>CAYTKX010000026.1:6475-10280 GCA_964438495.1 uncultured Staphylococcaceae bacterium | reverse complement strand
TAACAGAATTAAGACCCGGTAACTATTTCGTCGAAGGTGGCGAAATTTATCACGTGCTAGACATTTTACTTAATAAGACAGCCATGCGCAAAATGGTCGCCAAGCTTAAAGTTAAAAATGTAAGAAGTGGTGCAATTACCGAACAAACCTATAACAGCGGTTATCAAATTGACCGCATAAGTATTAGCAAACAAAAGATGCAATATCTCTATGATAGTGGTGATCTTTTAGTGTTTATGAACATTGATACTTATGAACAAATTGAATTAAATAAAAGTTCCTTAAGTTGGGAACTTAACTTCCTTGTCGAAAATAGTGAAGTTGAAATTGCAAGTTATGAAGGGGAAATCCTTGGTTTAACCTTGCCCCCAAAAGTAAATTTAAAAATTACGGAATGTGCGCCTGGCGTTAAAGGAAATACCGTCACTAACGCTACCAAAGACGCCGTTTTAGAAACCGGCCTACGCATTAGAGTGCCACTTTTTATTGAAGAAGGGGAAGTAATTACTGTCAAAACGGTTGACGGTAGTTATGATGGACGCGCTTAATGATGAACGTATGGGCGGCCGTTGGACTTGCGGTCTTCACCTTAATTTTAGGCGGAGTCGCTGGCTTTTTCATTAGTCGTAAAGTGTTCCAAGATCAGTTAAAGAAAAATCCCCCGATCAGTGAAAAACAAATTCGGGCGATGCTCACGATGATGGGCCGTAAACCTAGTGAAAAACAAGTGCGCGAAATTATGCGCGGCATGAATCAACAATAAACCAAAAATAAAGAAAAGAGGACTTAACATCCTCTTTTTTTATTGTTTGTTTTCTTTTATTTTATCCAACTAATCGTTGATTCAGTGCCTTTTTGAAGGCGTTCAATATTCGTGCGATGCTTTAAGATTAATAAGATACATAGGCCAATAAGGGTTGGAATATAATAATATAGATTACGGCTCGCTAAAGGATAAAAACTTATTTGCCGTAACGGTTCAATGAGGAGGAAAAACGATAATAGCGTTAAACTTCCTGCCGTTAAAATAGAAGCAAGACTTACAATGCGCCGCCACTTTAAAAATAAATAATAAATAAGAAGGCCTACAATAAGTAAGACCCAGTTCGTGGCGACAATAAAGCCACCGACAACACTGACAGCTTTACCGCCTTTAAAGCGATAGAAGACGGGGTAGCAATGGCCAAGCGCTGTTAGTATCATCGCAAAATGAAGGGCCGCGTTATAATCAATGCGCGTTCCTAAGTTTGTAGAAAGAAAGATTGCGGTAATAAGCCAATAGGCAACGACACTTTTCATAACGTCAAGTACCATCACCGCCGCCCCTACTTTCCGGCCAAAGACGCGACCGGCGTTTGTCCCACCCGCGTTTTTAGAACCGTATTCCCGAATATCTTTTTTTAAAAATAATTTACTTATAATAATTGCATTGTTGACTGAGCCAATTAAGTAACCAATGAGGCCAATCGCAAAGTAAAGTAACACATTAACAAAAGTTTCCATAATTGCCTCCTCTTAAAGTATAAAACAATAATAAAAGTTTATGAAATAATGTGATAATTTGTTATAATAACAAAGAAATGTAAGCGCTAAAGGAAGAAAATCAATGGTAGATAAAAAAATAGATCAACAATATACCGCCGACTCGATCCAAGTTTTAGAAGGACTAGAAGGCGTCAGAAAACGACCCGGAATGTACATTGGGGCAACTAATATCGTCGGATTACACCAGCTCGTTTGGGAAGTCGTTAATAACTCAACTGACGAAGCGATGAGTGGCTATGGCGATAAAATTAGTGTCACTATGCATAAAAATGGTTCGATTACGATTGCCGATGAAGGGCGCGGAATTCCAACCGGGATTAATAAGCAAACAGGTCAACCAGCGGTTCACCTCGTTTTTACCCAGCTTCACGCTGGGGGTAAATTTAGTGAATCAACATATAAAACAAGTGCTGGTCTCCACGGTGTGGGGGCGGCAGTAACGAATGCCCTTAGTGAATGGCTTGATGTTACGATTTACCGTGAAGGCAAAGTATTTCATCTGCGCTATGAAAATGGCGGTAAAGTCGTCGTTCCTTTAGAAGTAGTCGGTACGACCAATAAAACAGGAACGGTCATTAACTTTAAGGCAGATGCAAAAATCTTTGGTAACCTTGAATTTAAATGGGATACGATTACAAGTCATCTCCAACAAAATGCCTTTCTTTTAAATAAAGTTAATTTTGTCGTTAAAGACGAAAGAACTGGTTTAAGCGATGAATTTTATTATGAAAACGGCTTAATTGAATATATTGGCATCATTAATCAAAATAAAACACCACTTGGTAACATTATTTATTTTGAAGATGTGTTCACAAATGGCGGAAAACTCGTCCATCCAATGGAAATGGAAGTTGCGCTCCAATATTGTAGTGATGATTATAATGAAACCCTTTTATCGTATGTTAATAATTTAAGAACCCATGACGGGGGAACGCATGAAACGGGCTTTAGAACCGGTTTAACCCGCGCGGTTAATGATTTTGCGACGATGCACGGCTTAGTGCGTAAAGGCGTAAAACTTGATGGTAACGATATTCGTGAAGGTATGACCGCGATTATTAGTTTACGCATTCCCGAAAGTATTCTCCAATTTGAAAGCCAAACTAAAGGAAAACTTGGCACGAATGACGCTAATAGTGCGATGAATAACTTTATTTACACAAAACTTATGTATTACTTACAAGAAAATCATGAGTTTGCCGTTAATTTAGTGAAAAAATGTGTCGATGCGCAAAACGCGCGCCTTGCCGCCCGGAAAGCAAAAGAAAGCTTACGGAAAACCAAAAAAGTTAAAAACGAAATTGTCTTAAGCGGAAAACTTACCCCTGCGCAAAGTAAAGATTATAAGAAAAATGAACTTTTCATCGTGGAAGGTGATAGTGCTGGTGGTACCGCAAAAGCAGGACGCGACCGTATTCATCAAGCGGTCTTACCATTACGCGGTAAACCGTTAAACACCGACACGAATACGATGGAAAAGATGCTTAAAAATGAAGAGTTTGCCACCCTTATTAGTACAATCGGGGCTGGCTTTGGCCAAAACTTTGATTTAGATGATGCCCGGTACGGCAAAATCATTATTATGACTGACGCTGATACTGATGGTGCGCATATTCAAACATTACTATTAACATTTTTCTACCATTATATGAAGCCTTTACTTAAAGAAGGCATGATCTATATGGCAGTGCCACCTTTATACCGTGTTAGTAAACAAGTAAATAAAAAGCTCGTCTTTGAATATGCTTATGACGATCAAAGTTTAGAAGAAGCAAAACAAAAGATTGGTCCTGGCTATAAAATTACCCGTTATAAAGGGTTAGGAGAAATGAACAGTGATCAACTTTGGGAAACAACATTAAATCCTGCGACAAGAACGCTTATTCGCATTAGCATTAATGATCCTTTACTCGTTGAAATGCGGGTCCGGGTCTTAATGGGGAAAGATGCTGCGGTCCGCCGGAAGTGGATTGAAGAAAACGTTGACTTTAATGCATATGATACATTCCTAGATGAGGTGAAATAAGATGGCAAAGAAGAAAAAAGCAACTAAAGAAGTAATAAACGAAACCATTATTGATTTACCGATGGATGAAGTCATGGGTGATCGCTTTGGGATTTACGCAAAATATGTTATTCAAAATCGGGCGATTCCTGATGCGCGTGACGGCTTAAAACCAGTGCAAAGACGAATCATTTATGCGATGCACGACGAAGGCACAACTTTTAATAAGCCAATGAAAAAATGTGCCCATACCGT
>CAYTKX010000026.1:0-6375 GCA_964438495.1 uncultured Staphylococcaceae bacterium | reverse complement strand
AAGGGATTGCAGTCGCGGTCGCTACTGAAATTCCGCCTCATAACTTAAAAGAAGTCGTCGACGCGATTATTTATACAATTAATCATAAAAACACGACCATTAGTGATGTCCGTAAATTTATTTTAGGCCCTGATTTCCCAACCGGCGGCATCATGTATAAAGGGGAAGGTCTTGATGCAATTTACGAAACAGGACGTGGACGCGTCGAAGTTGAAGCAAAAGCGACGATTGAAAAAGATAAAAACAGCCAAAATATTATTATTACCGAAATCCCATATCAAGCTAATAAAAGCACGATTTTACGAGAAATTGGCCTTATTGAACAAAATCATAATGTCGATGGTATCGTGGAAGTACGTGATGAAAGTGATCGTAGTGGCCTGCGTATTGTCGTTGAACTTAAAAAAGAAGCGAATGCGGAAATTATTTTAGAATATTTATATAATCGCACCCAGCTACGGACTGGCTATAACGCAAACGTCGTGGCGATTGCCGATAATCGGCCTAAAACATTAAATATTTTAGAATTAATTAATGTATATATTGCTCATCAAGTCGAAGTTATTACTAGGCGGAGCACTTTTGAACTGCAAAAACTTGAAAAACGGTTACACATTATTGAAGGCTTAATTAAAGCAATCAGTGTCGTTACCGAAATTATTGCCTTAATTCGCAAAAGTAAAGATAAAGCAAATGCAAAAGTTAATATTATTGAAGCATACGGCTTTAGTGAAGAACAAGCTGAAGCCATTGTCATGCTCCAACTTTATAAATTAAGTAACACCGATATTACGGTCTTAAATAATGAACGCGAGGGCATTATTAATAATATTAAAGAATTAAAAGATATTTTAAGTAATGAAAAAAGTCTTAATAACGTTATTATTAATGACTTAAAGAAAATAGTCGCTAAATTTGGTGACGCGCGCCGCACCAAGATTATGGAAAAAGGCGAAGTTATTCAAATTGATAAACGCGACTTAATTGCCGATGAAGATGTAATGGTTGCCTTAACGCGCGACGGTTATATTAAGCGTTCAAGCTTAAAATCATATCGTAGTAGTGGCGATAATGCTTTACCCGGCGTTAAAAGTAGTGATTTACTTGTCGCTGCTAGTATGCTAAACACTAAAGATTTCCTCGTTGCCTTTACAAACCTTGGTAATTATTTATATATCCCAGTTTATGAAATTAATGAGGGACGATGGAAAGATGAAGGGAAGCACATTAACTATTTAGTGCAGATGAACCCCGAAGAAAAAATATTACGCGCCTTTAACGTTAAGGAATTTAGAAATGATCTTTATTTTGCCCTCGTCACGAAAAACGGGATGATTAAACGAAGTGTCGTCAGTGACTTTGTCGCCCAGCGTTATAGTCGCCCCTTACAAGCAATGCGCCTTTATAGCGGTGACCAAGTAGCAGACGTCACCCTTACAACTGGCAATAGTGATTTACTCGTTATTACCCGAAACGGCATTGCAAGCTTTTATAACGAAAATGAAGTAAGTGTTATTGGTCTTAAAGCAAGTGGGGTCAAAGCTATAAATAAACATAAAACCGATAAAATTGTCGGGATTATCGCTGTCGACCCTGAAACGAAAACAAGAACTGGAGTTTTAACCGCTGAAGGTCATCTACGCCTTTTAGATCATAGCTATTTTGCTTCCACCGCGCGACTTGGCCGCTTACAACACGTGATGAAAGTGTTTAAAAGTGATCCTCATAATGTCGTTAGTGTCTTTAAATACCAACGCAATGTCGAAAATATTAAACTAAATGCTTTAACGAGTGAAAACGTTATTTTACCGCTTTTAATTAATGAACTCGCTCCGACCCCTGTCGATAAATACGCCAAACGCAATATTTTTGAACTTGGGGAAACGGAAACCATCTGCGGCATCTTTAATGAAGAAATTCAAGCGATTGATGGGGAAATAAAAGCCTTTACGCCAATTGTAAAGGCCGAAGAGATTAAAGTCGAACAAGCCGAAGAAAATTATGAACAAATGTCAATCTTTGATTTATTAGATGAAGATTAAAGCTAAGGCACTACTTGAAGAATTAATTTCTTCCATCGCCACTTTAACGTTAAAAATTATCGATAAGACAAAATAAACACCAAGAACTACAAAACTAGCGATGACCATTTGCGTAAAATCTTTAGGTAAGTGGTCATTTTTTCGTTTACTGTAGCCAAAAATCGCTCCAATACCAATTAGACCAAATAAAGGACTTAAAGTTCCAATAATAAGACTAAGGGCTAAGAGACTAACGATAATGTATTCTTGTTTTTTACTTTGTTCCATAAAATAATTGTATCACATGTATGTATTTATTATATAAATAGGCATTTCATGCTAAAATTACATAGTAAGAAAGAAAATATGAAGAAGCATGGCTAAATTTATTCCCACGTATTACGCAGCAAATATATATGAAGTCGATCCTATCTTTTTTAAAGAAATCGGCATTGAAACATTGCTCTTAGATTTAGATAACACGCTTGCCTCTTATAAAGAGTTAACGGCAAACGACAAAACCTTAGCCTATTTAGCAAAACTTGAGGCTTTAGGCATTAAAGTAATCTTAGTGTCGAATAATAGTGGCAAAAGAGTGCGCAATTACGCAAAAAGCGCAAACTTACCGTTTATCTCTGGCGCTCGCAAGCCTTTTACGGGAAAGACGAAGAAGTATCTTAAAAAGGAAAATATCGATTTAGCGACCGTCATGATGGTGGGTGATCAAATTCTCACTGATGTCTACTTTGCAAATAACTTAGGAGTTAAAGTGCTTTTAACCGATAAACTTGTCAAAGAAGACCAATGGACAACGCGGATAAATCGTTTAATTGATCGTCCCTTAAGACGGCGCCTTAAACGTAAGAATAAACTAAAGGAGTGGCATACTTATGGTTCAAGAATTAAAGAAAGTTAAAAAATGTTATGGCTGCGGTGTCGTTTTACAAAGCGATGCTGAAAATGAAATCGGCTATGTGCCCGCCCATCATTTAGAACGTGATGATATCTTTTTATGTCAACGTTGTTTTAAAACTCACCATTATAGCGCTGATAAATTACAAGAACCGATCGTTAGTCTTGATTTTATGGAAATCATTAATGACATTAAACGCAAAAAAGCGCTTGTCGTCTATGTCGTTGACGTCTTTAACTTTGAATCGTCCTTTAATCATGAAATTAACCACGCCCTCGCTGGTTTAGATATTATTTTAGTGGCCAATAAGTTTGACTTATTACCAAAGAAGACAAATGAAGCAAAAATTAAAGAATACGTCGCTAATAAAGTCGCAAAAGAAGGACTAAAAGTCTCTAATATTATTGTTGCAAGTAGTACTAAAAACTATAATATTGAGGAAGTTATGGATGAAATCGCTAAACTAAAGTATAAAGAAGACGTTTACTTTATCGGCGCGGTCAGCAGTGGGAAGTCGAGTCTTATTAAAACCCTCTTACGCAACTTTAAAAACGAAACAAGTCGCTTTATTACGACGAGTATTTATCCTAACACCACCTTAGCGGTGCAAGAAATTCCTTTAACCGAAAAACAAACCATTTATGATACCCCAGGAATTGCCATTAACAATAGTTTACTCGGCTTAGCCGAAAAAGAAGTGGTCAAGATTATTGTGCCGCGTAAAGAAATTAAAGCCCGTACTTATCAATTACTCGCGAAGCAAAGCGTTTTAATTGGCGGTATCGCTCGTCTTGACTTTGTGGAAGGCCCGTTTACGTCTTTTACCTTTTACTTTGCCGAAGGCGTTAAACTAAATCGCACCTCATTAAACCGGGCTGATCGCAGTTTCAATAACTTAGTGGCCCATAAAAAGACAAAACCAATCTCGCAACTAGTCGATAAAATGAGTGACCTTGATGCCTTTGAATTTACGACCCATGAAAATATAAAATACGATGTCAGCTGGAACGGTCTCGGCTTTGTTAGTTTTAAAGGAAATGGCCGTGTAATCCGTATTTTTGCCCCACGGGGTGTTGCGATAAGCTATAATGAAAGTAAGATATAATTATGTTAACTAAAAAAGAACGGTTACACTTAAAAAGTTTAGCCAACCAACTAAAAGCCCTTTATCAAATAGGGAAAAACGATATTGGTCCTAATAATATCGCCCTTTTAGATAATGCTTTAAAGGCGCGTGAACTTATTAAAGTTAGTGTTTTAAAAAGCGTCGAAGAAGAAGTAAAAGTTGTCGCCATGAAAATTGCGACCCAGACGAATAGTGATATTATTGAAACGAAAGGGCGGACCTTTGTTTTATATCGCAAAAATAAACAAGATCCCAAAATCACGTTTCCGAAATGAAAATAATTGTCTACCCTGGTAGTTTTGATCCTTTGCATCACGGTCATTTAACGATTGCGACCTTTGCTAAACAAAAAATTAGTGCTGATAAGGTGCTTTTTTTGCTTTCGCCCTCAACTGTGTGGAAAAAAGTCGACACTCCGTTTAAACATCGCGCGAACATGCTTACTTTAGCGCTTGAAGGCCATGAAGGCTTTGCGGTCTCACTCGTTGAAGAAGCTAATGAAGGTAAAACAAACTTTACCTATATAACGATTGAAAAGCTTAAAAATATGTATCCGGAAGATGAACTATTCTTATTACTAGGCGAAGATCAAGCTAGTGTCTTTGATAAATGGGCAAACCCCGATGAAATCGCTCGTAAAGCGCAAATTTTAGTGTATAAAAGAAAAGGTAGTAAACTCCGCGAATACGTTAAAAACCGTTTTAAAATGCTGGAAATAGAAGGACCACTCCGTAATGTATCAAGTAGTGAAGTCCGTCATTTTGAATCCCTTGATATTCCAAGCCCCATCTTAGAATACATTGGTCAAAATAAACTTTATTTTGCAAGTCACATTAATAAAGTCTTAAGTGATAAACGTTATTTCCATAGTTTTGAAGTCGCAAAGCTTTCCCGTTTAATTGCTATTAGCCATGGACTAGATGCATTAAGCGCTTTTAAAGCGGGATTTCTTCATGATATAGGCAAAGAAGTACCAAAAGGGAAGACTGAGCGCATCATGAAAGAGCGCTTTCCTAAATTTGTTGATTTACCAAAGTGGTCATATCATCAATTCGTAGGTCGCTATATGGCGGAAACTGAATTTCTAATTAAAGATAAGAAAATCCTTGACGCTATTAATTATCATGCGACCGGGAATAAGAAGATGAGCCCGCTGATGAAAATAGTGTACGCTGCTGATAAAATTGAACCAACCCGCGGCTATGATAGTAGTAAACTCATTAACGCCATGATGCTTGATCTAGATGCTGGGTTTAAAGAAGTCTTAGCGGCAAACAAGGAATTCTTAGAAAGTAGTGGCCAAGAATCATTCACGCGCTTAACGGAAGCGTGCTTTAAAACATACTTAAAATAACTTTTAAAAAATCACAGGATAAACTAGGCTGTAACGCCTAGTTTTTTTATTAGTAGTTTTGAAGTAATTGTTAAAAAGCATTGAATACCCACTAATATAGGAGAAGTCAAAAAAACGTGAGTTATCCACAAAAGTGGGGTAAAAATCTTTATTACTATTACTTTCAATAAGGGTTATTATGTAAACAAGTAAGCAATAAAAGGCTCATTTTATGGCGGTTCATTCTACTTATTAACGGGAAAGTTAAAAAAAGTCATCCCCATAAAAGGTGAGTTATCCACATAAATAAAAACTACTAAAAAACTACTAATACGTTAAAGTTCGTTTCTTATCAACTTGTTCAGTCCACTGATGATTAGTTTGAATTGTTCGTTTGTTAATACTGCGACTGGTCCAAATTGGCGCTTTCCATTACAGTGTTCTGGCTCATTAATAATGGGGCGTAAATAGATTCGGGCTTTATCGACAGTCCTAATTTGACTAATTTTAGCGTAACTTTTCTCTTTGGTCCGTATTCCTTTTAAATAACCAAGGTCAATTGCTTCGCCATAGCTATAATGAATTTTAGTCGTTAAGGGGACGACAACAATATTTTGGGCCTCTTCGTCGCTATGATGTAAAACGACCGCGTAATGCCTTTCATTTAACTCACTCCCGACATTACGGCCAAAATCAATCTCATAGACTTCCCCTTGTCTAATTTTGTAGCGCAACGTATTGTTTAAAAGAAAGACTTCATATTCTAAATTTCTTTTAAACCATTCCATTAAGGCGCTTAAGTGTCTTTTTGAGCGTTCATAATCAAAAATTACATCTTGATCACAAATACGCATGAAACGACGATGTTCTTGCATATAAAATATCTCCTTTGTAACTTATTTATAAATACATTATTAAAAAGAGATTTATAACAAGAAAATGAAAATTATTTAGTGATAATAAAAAAAGCGCTCATAATAAG
>CAYTKX010000025.1:0-10344 GCA_964438495.1 uncultured Staphylococcaceae bacterium | reverse complement strand
AAGGCGATGCTCTCCCAGCTGAGCTAACCATCCGGGCCAGGTCGCTAATTTATGCCTATTTAATATATCATTATGAGTCTTTTTAGTCAACAAATAATACTACTAATTAATATATTATTAATAACCTGGTTTCCCAAGAAGGGCGAACATGTTTTTTTTGTAAACTTCAACGCCAGGTTGATTAAAGGGGTTTATGTCCAAAAGATAGGCACTAATTGCGCACGAACGCATGAAGAAGTAGAACATGTAGCCAAGGGTTTTTTCATTGAGTGTATCAATTTCAAAAATAATATTTGGTACATTTCCTTCATTAACGTGGGCACTTAAAGTTCCTAAGAATGCTTGGCGATTCACATGGCTTAAAGTTTGCCCTGCTAAATAGTTTAATTCGTCTAAGTTTTCTTGTTCACTCGGAATAATAACATCTTCCTGCGGTTCATTTACATAAAGAATCGTTTCAAATAAAATGGGTGATCCTTCTTGAATAAATTGTCCTAAACTATGTAAGTCAGTGGAAAAAGAAACTGAAGTTGGGAAAAGACCCTTTTTCTCTTTTCCTTCACTTTCACCATATAATTGTTTAAGCCATTCGTTAAACATCGCAAATTGTGGTTCATAGACGACATAGAGTTCGCTTTTATAGTTATGGCGATACATGTAGTCACGAATAATTGCATATTTATATAAATCATGGTCGATATTATTAATACTTTCACTCCGTGCTTTTTGAGCGCCTTCCATTAAAGCATCAATATTTAAGCCGGCAACCGCTAAAGGAAGAAGACCAACGGCGGTTAAGACGCTATAACGTCCCCCGATGTTTGGCGGCAAAGTAAAAGTAGTATATTGATTAATTGTGGCTAGTTTACGTAAAGCACCGCCACTTGGATCAGTCGTTGCAAAAATAGCTTGATTTGCTTTTTTAGCTCCTACTTTCTCAATCAGTAACTTTTTTAATAACCGGAAAGCAATACTTGTTTCGGTCGTAGTGCCGCTTTTAGAAATAACATTGATGGCAAAGTTTTTATTTTTTAAGTAATCAAGTGTTTGTTTTGTAAGCGTTGGGGAAAAAGTGTGACCTAGGAATATGATTTCGACCCCGTCTTTTGGGAAAAGGCCTTTAATTGCTTCAATCGCCGCTCTTGCCCCAAGATAGCTACCACCAATACCGGTGACGACTAAAGTATCATAATGCTTTTGAATATGGGTAGCGGTTTTTTTAATAAGTGCAAATTCTTCCTTATCATAGTTTTCTGGCCAATCGGCCCAACCTAAGTAATCATTACCGCGACCGGTCATGTTATTAATACTTTCATTAATAAGGGACACTCTTTCTTTATAAGCATTAAAGTCAATCTCATTTAATAAATATTTAGTGTTTAGTTTCATCTTCAATCTCCTTTAAGGTATTGGCAATCCATTGGGGTAATGCTTCTTCAAGTGGGGAAAAATCTTGCTGGGCTGGATTAATTGATGGCTCTCTTTTTTCACGTTCAAAAATTATGCGCTCATTATGGGGCACACTTTTAAGCGATAGTTTTAAAAAGCCATTAAGTTCATCAATTTCAATAATCCGCACTTTAATTTGGGAGTCAGCTTGTAAGTATGTGTTTATGTTACTAATGTAAGCATCGCTTATTTGTTTAATGTGTAAAAGACCTTTCCGGTCATTCGGAAAAGTAATAAGGGCGCCATATGGACGAATTTCCGTAATCGTGCCTTCGACTATTTCATTAATTTCATATACATTCATAACAATTATTGATTAACAGTTTGTTTTTTCTTTTCAATCTGTTCGGCGACGTTTACTTGGTCGATAATTAATTTAACGATTGACGTAATGTCGGAACGTTCCGAATAATCAGCGCGGGCAACAAAGTTGACCCGCCCATCAACGTAAAGATATTCTACTTTTTCGCGTTCGCCTTTTGGATAAACGGCAATACTATGACCGCCATTTTGTTTAACTAATAGCATAACGGGAACGTCAGTCATTCCGTCACCAATATAAATAACATTACGGTGCGGGATGCGGTGTGTTGATTTACGGTTTAAAGCGTTATCTTCAGTTGTATCTAGAATACCTTTTGTAATCCGGAAGTAGAACTGGGTTTTCGCTGTATAGTTAATTGCAAGTTTTGGCCATACGGGAACATTTGTTTCTGGATCAAAATAAAATTCACAGCCAAAGATCGCTTTGAAGTGTTTAGCGATTTCTGAACCTTCGATAATTTCTTTAGTTCCGCTACTAATTAAATAGTGTTCGATTTTGATACCTTTCTTTTCTCCGTATTGATTGATGCGATCAAACCAAGTTAAGACACCATCAAAATACTTTAATTCTTTACCAAGTGAGAAAAGATATTCTTTAGTTAATGTAATGCCTTTTTCTTTAGCTTTTACGATCATCATATACATATATGATAGGATTCTTTCAACGCCACTTTTTTCACTGAAAACTCCGGTTTCACCCCAGAATTCGGCAGGAGTCATACCTAAAGCAGGAATGAAACTATAGTTTTGCATATCTTGATCAGTTAGCGTTTTGTCAAAATCATAAATAATTGCAATAATTGGTTTTTCTTTGCTCATTATATAAACCTCCGTTTATATAGTATCACTCTAAGCAATATTTGTCAAAAAGCGGGTTAATTTACTAATACCATTACAAAATAGTATTAAATTTGTGTTATAATCGTTTTATGGAAATTGTCCGTATTATTGTTTTAGTTCTATTGATTATCTACTTGCTCCTAGCATTCGTTTTTGTTCATATTTCACTTCGTTATCGCCGTAGCCTAAAAAGAAGTGATGAAACAATTTACAACCTTTTTGCTGGCCAAATTGCCCTTTTTGCCCTTTTACTTGACGAAAAAGGAGGAGTAGACGAAGACCAAAAAGAACTTGAAACATTGCTTGAAGAACGTCGTTATACTGAACTTAATAAGTTAGTGGCTGAAAAAGAGCGAAAGTATCAAGAAATGTTTGCGAAGAAAAAAGAAACCGCGCCACAAGTAGCCTTAACTTTAAAGGGTTTAGAAGAGAATGTCACACTTTTACGAAATGAGATATATCGTTATAATCGTATTGTCGAAAACATTAATGTTAATGTTGACTCGGTTATTTTCTCGCTTTTCGTAGAGATCCTCCGTCTTAAAAATCGTAAAAAAATATAATAATATAATCGTTTTCGGGCACATTTTATTCAATTAGTAATACAATTACTAAGGAAAGAAGGTTTATCTATGAATAAAAGACCAATTATCTTCACAATTCTTGATGGCTATGGCTATAGTGAAGAAATTAAAGGAAATGCAGTTAAAGCTGCAAAAACACCAAACATTTCAGGATTTTTTAATAAGTATCCAACCGTCTTAATTGAAGCATCTGGGGAAGCTGTTGGCTTACCGGAAGGACAAATGGGAAATAGTGAAGTCGGGCACATGAATATTGGCGCCGGACGCATTGTTTATCAATCGTTAACGTACATCAATCAATTAATTAAAGATGGACGCTTTTTTGAAAATGAAGAATACATAAATGCTGTAAAACATACGCTTAAACATAACTCCAAACTCCATATCTTTGGTTTAGTAAGTGACGGCGGTGTTCACTCGCATTTAAATCACATTAAAGCTTTACTTGATTTAGCAAAGATGCATGGCGCTAAAAATGCTTATCTTCATGCCTTTATGGATGGACGTGATGTCTCACCGCAAAATGGACCAAGCTATATTAAGACATTAGTAGACCATATGCATAAAATATCGTTTGGTGAACTTGCGACTATCGGCGGCAGATATTACGGGATGGACCGTGATAAAAACATGGACCGCATCGATGTTGCCTATAAGGCAATTGTTGAGCGCAAAGGTTTATATTTCAAAGATTACAATGAATATTTTAAAGAACAATACGCAACGTTACCTAATAAGGGATTTGATCCAAGTGACGAATTCTTAGTGCCCGGCATTAACGAATTAGTCCACGGAGAACTAAGTGATAATGATGCCGTTATTTTTGTAAACTATCGGCCGGACCGCGCTATTCAAATGAGCACGGTTATTACTAACCCCCACTTTTATGAAAATCCACCACTTAAAGATGGAAAACCAGCCTTTAAAGCGTATGTACCAAGTACAATCTTAAATAATATTTATTATGTGTGTACGATGAAATACGCTGATTCAGTAAAAGGCCATATCGCGTTATCACTACCAAAGTTAGATAACGGATTAGGAGTTTTTCTTGCAAATCGCGGTTATAAACAACTACGCATTGCCGAAACTGAAAAGTATGCGCACGTTACCTTCTTCTTTGATGGAACCGTAAATTTTGACGGAATTGAAAAGCCGGAACTAAAAGGAAGTCGTCGCGTACTTATTCCTTCGCCCAAAGTTGCAACCTACGACTTAAAACCAGAAATGGCAAGCCGGGAAATAACCGACGCTTTAATTAAAGAACTTGATAAAGGGGACCTTGATGTCGTTATTTTAAACTTTGCAAGTCCCGACATGGTCGGTCACACCGCGATTATGAGTGCGGTTGTTAAAGCCGTGGAAGTCGTTGACGAATGTGTGGGCCGCATTAATGAGTGGGTCACCAAGCATGACGCTACCTTAATCTTAACTGCCGATCACGGAAACGCTGAAAAACTATTAGATGAAGAAGGACGTCCTTACACTGCACATACTACAAACCTTGTGCAATTTGCCATTAACCGAGAAAACATTAAATTAATGCCGAAAGGCGGTAAACTTGGAAATATCGCGCCGACGATTATTGATCTACTTGGGGATACCCCACCTAGTGAGATGACCGAACCAAGTTTAATTATTAAATAGAAAGGAAATATATATGAAATTTAGTGAATATCCTTTTCATATTCCAAACATTGAAAAGGTCCAAAAACGATTAGCGAAGTACATTGAAAACTTCAAAAACGCTAAAGACGCCAAAAGTGCATCAAGAGTGATGCGCAAAATTGCCGACTACATTGATGACGTCGTAACAGATGCTGTCATCATCAGTGTCAAATTTTCCCAAGACTCTCGTAATGATGAATATACGAAAGCCCAAGAATATGTTGACCACCACTTCCCATACCTTACAGCCCAATTAAATGAATATAGTAAATTAGTTGTGGCTACTCCCTTTAGAGAAGAACTTGAAAAGACATGGGGAAGTTACTTATTCAAGATGCTTGAAACATCACTTCGAACTTTTGATCCAAGTATTATTGAACTTTTACAAAAAGAATCAATGCTTAAAAATGAATACTCCAAAATTATGGCTGGCGCGCAAATTAAATTTGATGGAGAAATTTATAACTTATCGCAACTTGGCAAGTTTACCCAACATAAAGATCGCGACATTCGTAAAAGAGCGAATGCAGCAAGCATCAAGTTTTTTGAAGAAAACGATGCAGAAATTGGTCGTATTTACCATGAATTAGTTCAAGTTAGACATGAAATGGCCGTTAAACTTGGTTTTGAAAACTATGTTGAACTTGGTTATTTAAAACTTGGCCGTCTTGATTACACTGCAAAAGAAGTAGCAGGCTATCGTGATCAAATTTATCGTGAAGTCGTTCCGCTAGTCAATAGACTCTATAAGAAGAGCTTAAAAAGAACAGGGATTAGATCACCCCGCTTTTATGACTTAGGTCAAGACTTTGCCGATGGTAACCCCGTCCCCGCAGGTGACACTGAATACTTAGTGAAAGCCGCGACTAAAATGTATGATGAATTAAGTCCAGAAACCGGAGAATTCTTCCGCTTTATGGTTGATAAAGAATTACTCGACCTTGAAGCCCGCCCTGGTAAAAGAGGTGGCGGTTATATGACTTACTTCCCCCGTTATAAAGCACCATTTATTTTTGCGAACTTTAACGGTACTGCGCATGACGTTGATACTTTAACCCATGAAGTCGGCCATGCCTATCAAGGGTATGAAAGCCGCAACATTAAAATAAGTGAATATCGTCAACCAACCCTTGAAGCATGCGAAATCCATAGTATGTCAATGGAATACTTTGCCTGGCCTTGGATGGAATCTTTATTTGATGATGCAAAAAAATATCGCCTCTCTCACTTAGAAGGATCAATTAAATTCCTTCCATATGGAGTTGCGGTTGATGAATTCCAAGAAGCAGTGTACACAAACCCAAATATGACCCATGAAGAACGTTGTACTTTATGGCGTGATATTGAGAAGAAGTATTTACCAATTCGTAATTACAAAGGAGCCCCATATTTAGAAAAAGGTGGCTTCTGGCTCCGTCAAGCACACATCTTTAACACTCCATTCTATTATATTGATTACACCTTAGCCCAAGTCGTAGCCTTCCAATTCGCAACTGAAATGTGGAAAAACCAAGAAAGAGCGTGGAAAAAATACGTCAAACTGTGCCGCTTAGGTGGTCGCTACCCATTTGTGGAACTTTTAGAAAAAGCTAAACTTCGTAATCCATTTATCGAAGGTAATGTTAAAAAAGTTATGGGTCCGCTTAAACGGAAACTAAAAGAACTTGAAGCTGAATTTGAAGCTTAAGCAAAATGACTAAATTAAAAGGGCAGATTCACTGCCCTTTTTTTAATTGTTATTTCCGTCTTTTCTTGCGTTTAGTTTTCGAAGCCTTTAAGTTATAGTTTAATAGACTAAGGCTACTTGCCATGTTTTCGTTTTGCAAGATGACGTCATCAGGAACATTAATATGGGTCGGTGCAAAGTTCCATATCGCTTTAATGCCGGCAGCAATGGCAAAGTCTACTAGTTGCTGGGCGTATTCTTTAGGGACAGTAATAATTGCAATTTCCGCATTTGTTTCTTTAATAACTTTTGATAAATCATTAACGTCATAAATGGGTTTACCTTCAATTTGTGTGCCTACGAGTTCACTTTTACGGTCAAATCCAGCCGCAATATGTAGGCCCCATTCGCCAAAACCGCTATAATTTAATAAAGCGCGTCCTAAATGACCCACGCCGATAATAACGGCATTTGTTAGTTTTGTGTACACGCCAAACTCTAAGATTTCTTCGACCATTGTAGCGGCGTCACGTCCTAATTTAGGGTTGCCTGGTGTTTTACAAATTTGTGATAAATCTTTTTTTACGGTTTCAACATTAATACCCGTGATATCACTAATTTGCGGGGCAGTAATGTATTTAGCGCCTTCATCAAGGAGCCGCCGGGATATCGTTAAATAAATCGGAACCCGGTACACTAAGTTTTTAGAAATGTTTTTTGGTTTCGTGTTCATAAATTTGACCTCTTTCAATGTGGAAAAATTTCTCTATTACACATAATTATATATAATAATATTTCTTTTACATAGAAAAGTTGTAAGAAATAACAATTAATCGATAAATTTTACCGAATAGAGATAAATAATCAAAAGCGCATCCTTTTTTGGTTTTTTAAGTTAAGTATAATTGGGTAGGAAAGAAACACTAGGGAAGGAAAATAAAAAGCCCCATCGTATGGGACTTGTTTTTTTGCCTGGTGCAGCCAGAGAGACTTGAACTCTCACGGGATTACCATACGCCCCTCAAACGTACGCGTCTACCAGTTCCGCCATGGCTGCATCGGATTAAATTATAACAACTTTTTTAAAACTTTCAAATACAATAATATAATATTGTTAAATTTGGTGTATTTCGCTTGTTTCTAGTGTTGTTATTTCCGGTTTTTCAACAATCTTTAAAATGTCATAAGTAAGGTTAGCAATAATAAAGACATTAAGAGAAGCAGCAATCATTAAGTTTCCAGAAGGGCCAATTGAAGGGAAAAACCAGCCACCGAGAATAAAGTTTGCGTAAGTCATGAGGCTCGCTAGTTGGGAAACGAAAAGTAAATAGAAGCGCTTTGGATTTCTTATAACGTAAATAAGAATAAAAATATCGCCCATAAAGAAATAGCGTTCATGCATATGCGGTAATAAAAAGGGTGTTAAGAAGGAAAAAAGTGTGCCAAGAGCCAGAAGTGAGTCTTCATTGATTGCCACTTTCTTTTCATAAAACACATAGGTAAAGACAATAAGAATTGTAAAGGCAAAGGGAACGCCAAATAATTTAACCGCATCCCGCCATTTACCGAGATTATTTAAATTTTGGAAAAAGGCATATAAAGAACCACTATTCATGTTGGGAGCAGAATACGTTCCGGCCACACCAATAATTTGCTTAAAGGGCATTAAAAAGGGTGCCCCAAAGATGTAACCAGGAATAAAGGTAAGAAAGACAATAACAAATGGCACAAGGAGATATAAAAGATTAAAGCGCCGTTTTAAGAAGAGAATACCAATAATTGGTAAAATAAAGAACATATGAAGTTTGACACTTAATCCTAAACCGATAAAGACCATGGCAAGCAGTGTCTTATCTTTAATTAAAAAGTAAATAAACCATACCCCCATACCGGCAAAGAAAGCATCACTTTGCCCCCACACCGCCGAATTAATAAAGACGGTTGGTAAAAATAGTGCTAAGGTATAACTTAAAACCATTAATACTTTATTAGCTTTAGAAAGATGTTTTACAAGTAATAAGACAGCAATTGCCATATTAAAATCAAATAATGCTGAAAGCACCTTTATAACGGCAATATCACTTATTGGTAAATAACTAACAAGAGCAATTAAAAAGTAATAGAAACTTGGATAATTAGCGTATACAATTCCTTTAATGGTATAGCCAAAAGTATTGTTGCCGTAAGGAATGTTTACATTTGCGGTTGTATTATAATAACTAATTGGTGTTTCATTAAGTGATAATAACCCGCCATGATCACGAATATACCGTGTCCACGGCACTAAAAACCAAGCAGTGTCCCCACTTGTGTAAGGAATAAAGTAATATCGAAGTAAGATTGCCATAAAAGAAATAAAGACAATCATTAGTAACACCCCATAATGATGAAGTAGCCATTCCACGCCATCATGAAGCGCTGCGGATGCTTTGTTTATAAAAGCTTTAGTCTTTGTCAATAGATTCTTCATCATCAACTAACTCCTCATTTTCTTTTTTCGGTCTAAATAGTATTAATTTGCGCGATATATAGTTATAAATTAATACAATAAAGGTTGCAACCCCAAAGACAAACACAAACCATAAGAAGTTCGTATCCATATTAATAATGGTATTGCCAAGTTCTTTTATAAAATAGTTAATAAAGAAACCAATCGTACTTAATAAGACAAAAAGTGCAAACCCACCAAAAGAGCGTGATGTCTTTTTGTTTTCGACATTCTTAAAGACGATAACAATCGAAAGAATATAGTTAGTAATAACACCAAAGATAAAACCAAATAAAGCCGCTAGGAATATATTTAAAGTAAAAGTCATTCCTAAAAAGACATATTGTTCAGCGGTCGGATAAATAACATATTGAATAAGGGCACTTACACCAAAATCAACAAGCGTACAAATAACGCCCACAATAATAAAACGAAGAATTTCATGTTGATTTTCTTTTTTTGCTAAAAACTTTTTTAACATGTAGAGGCCTCTTACTTTCTTGCTATCTTATATATTATCATTAATATTATTAATAAAGGGCCTAATAGAGTAATAAATTAATGAAAACCACTTTATATTTGGTATAATTACCCCGATAAGCATGGAGGAATTTAGTAGTATGCGTAAAATCTTAGTCGAAACAAGTGCTCGCCACATTCACCTTAGCGAACACGATCTAAAAATCTTATGTGGTGAAGATGCAACCTTAGCCGTACGCGGGATGCTTAGTCAACCTGGTCAATTTGCCTCAACTACGAAAATTAAAGTTGAAGGGATCAAAAGAAACTTTGATGGCGTTACCGTCCTAGGCCCAACCCGTAAAGCAAGCCAAGTTGAAATCTCGCAAACTGATGCCTTTGCCCTTGGTGTCGTTGCCCCAATTCGGGAAAGTGGCGATATTAAAGGAACACCAGGTATTACCTTAGTCGGACCTGCGGGTAAAGTTACTTTAAAAGAAGGCTTAATCGTTGCCAAAAGACACATTCATATGACGCCAGCGGATGCTGAAGAATTTAATGTCAAAAACGGGGAAATTGTCGCTGTCCGTATTAAAAGTGAAGAAAGAAGTCTTGTCTTTGAAGATGTTGTTATTCGCGTACGAGAAGACTTTGCCCTTGCAATGCATATTGATACCGATGAAGCTAACGCAGCCGGTATTAAAGGCAGTGTTCTCGGTGAATTAATTAAACTTTAAGTTGATTAAATTAAGAATTTAAAAAAGAGCAGGGAAACCTGCTTTTTTGTTTTGACTAATTGTTTAAAAGCGACTATACTATATCTACCTTATCAAGAACCACATTAAGGCAATGATGTGGTAGCAACT